>JAMONE010000167.1 GCA_027066695.1 Micavibrio sp.
TTCCCCATGCGATAGAGCGTTCATTTGCTACGCCCATTATTAATCCACGTTTACCTTTTAAAAAATCACTATTCATCGTTTTTCTTCTTAATTATTTTAATGTTACAATAAGTGCCACATATCCTACACATTTAAAGCACATAGTCTAGGGTCATACAAAAGAATCTGCTATACTATATAGACATTCATTCTTTCTAACGCTAAAGCAACATATCAATGGCCATAGATTATAAAATAGCAAAACATATATGCAGCGTTATAAGACGGCAGGTACAAAGCTGTTTTCCTGATCTTTATATTGAATTTATTATTCACAAAGAAAATAATCGTGAAGATGCATTTTTAAAACAGAGCATAGAGATTCAAGAACATCCAGCTGGTGCAGATATGATTAAGCATATAAAAAATGCTAAATCCTGTAAAATTTTAAAAAAGAACAGATCATGCTTTACCTCCATAGCCCATCACAATAAATCAGGTTTCCTAGGTTTCCTAACAAGCAATGATTATTTAGCTCTATGTTTTGTTAATTGCGAACGCTTTACAGACGAAGAAACACTGCGCAGCCATGCTTTTCATATGGCATGGCACGCGATAGAGCTTTATAAGGATTCATTAGATAGTGACAATAAAAACAAAAGCTTTCAGCTTAAAGATCATATTTTAACATCTATAACAACGCCAAAACAGCTACATTATAACAATATGATGGCTGATATTTTCTCCGTAGCGATACAAACATTGCAAGGGCGCGGTGATGCTATTGCGAAATTATCTAAACAACGAATGAATGACACCGTAACACCTACAACTGGTTTTTTTGCAGAGCAATTCCCGTTTCCTATGTGCCTAGATACTCTTGATTTTGTGTTTGAACATAATATTGATCAAGATAAAAACACAAAGAAACCCATTAAATCAGCTCTGGATATAACCCAAAAAACCGCAAAAACATATGGAAAAACAGCCATAGAACAATGGCGTTGCTTTAGCTTACCTGCGCAAGAAATGGCGTGGCTTGGGCATTCCCCTGACACAATATTAGGAGCAGCTATCTACACCAGCGAGAATGCATACGCGCAGTCTATTGCAGATATGGTTGCAGAAAGAATGGGGATAAAGCCAGAAACCATCGCGACATTGCAAGATTACAATCCATTTGCAAATAATATAACGAATGAAAACATGCATAAGAAACAATGTCATGAGCTTATAACGTCATTGCTTTCCAGAGTGCAGGAAAAAAATGATGCTGAATTATTATTCGATATAGCAAAAAAACAAAATCAATATTTGCTGGAAAAATCTGTCATGGGGTGGTGCGCTAGTGCTCTTATTGCCGCGGCGCAGACAATAAAAAACAGCTTACATAGTGAAATAACTGCCGAATTGCTAGAGCAGGCAAAGGCAAGCTTTGATACAGAAATTAATTTAGTTATGTGGGATACATTAACCACTTTTTCAAAAACAAAATTCAAACAACAGCGTAACGGCCTAGTCACAAAGATATCCGATATCACCAAAATAGCAGCGAGTAGTGATGAATTTCTTTCTATTTATCAATCCATATTATTTAGCAAAAACATGCAAAGCACTCCTGAAAAACCCAATATCACCCAATTTATAAGTGACAATGCCATAAAAAAAGAGACTGTTCATTAAACTGTGTTATTTGATATCCAGCGAGAGCCTCTCAGGGAAATGTATTTCCAGTTGCGAGACTATC
>JAMONE010000168.1 GCA_027066695.1 Micavibrio sp.
GCGTCTTGAACAAATCAAGAATATATTAAGTGAAAGTCGCTTGGCAGCGTCATATCTTAATATTGCGCAAAAACATAATATAAAAATAGCGATGAGCAGCCAAGTAGAAAAAGCCTTTTATGATCGCACCAGCGGGTCAATTTTAATAAATCCTGATATGGATATAAATGATCAAATTATTTTGGTCTCGAAAGAATTACGTCGCCACTGGCAACATCGTAGCGGGGCTTTAATTAATCCCATGATGTTCCAACCTGAAAATGCAATTTTGATTAATCGTGCGCAAAAAGCAGATTTGGCAGTATCAGTCATTCGCATTGCATGGGAATTACAATTGGCAGGCAACAAGAATGTGTGGGAGCGGGTTGAAAACTCTTCCATGGCAGATCTATCAAGGGCTTATGCAAGAGAAGCCTTTATAGATTTCCGCACAATCAATAACGGCACGGCAAGTGCTGCCGTTTTTGAAAGCTGGTTCTTATCCGAAAGATGTCGTCAGCAGGATAAGAAAATCATACAAGCAATGCTTGCTGATTATAATGGCTATGTTTTTGATAATGAAACTTCATCAGAGAATGTAACAGTGGAATTAATTTCTGCTTTAGGCAGCATGCCATTCGGCAAAAATTACCTCTCGAACCATGCTCATGTGATCATGAGTGACCCAATATTTACCGAGGTAAGGGATCGCTCTAACGCGAATTTCCTATGGTTTATTAAGTTTGAGCGCACATTTAAAGAAACGGAACAATATTTGCAGTCGGAGTCTGACTTATCCACACGTGACATCCGTCATGATTTATTAAGCAGGAAAGATCAGGAACAAAATTATGGTGAGCAACAAAGCGCAGATATTATCCAACTTTTTGAGTACCGCTCAGAAAAGACAGAGCAGCAAGAGAATAAATCTCGCCTCTCAAAGGGTAATTCAAAAAGAGCCATCCGCAAAAATGGTGCGCAAATCATCGACCTTAAACGCTGGTCAAACAAGAAGTAATATACATATAGAATATTTTGGTGAAGGCGCAATGATGGAACTAAGATCAAATCAAATGCAAAAGAAGGTTATAGATTGCGCGGCATTGCCAAATGCTTTTCCGTATCTTTTATCCGAAAGCGAAACGCAGTGGTATTTTGCAGATTTATGCAATAACCATTTAGACATTGATTTTGAGACCCGTAATTACAAAGATATTCTAAGCTGGTGCATAAGTATTTTAGAACTAAGCCCTTCTGCACACTTAATGTTAAAAGAAGCCAATGAAAAAGACTGGCAGATTACGCTTGAAGATTTACATGGCGGTGATTACTGCATCGATGTAGAGCAAAAATTGCTGATACTTGATAATAATGCACTAGATCCAATAACACTTGGGCGATCAAATTATTTCAAAAACGTAACGCTTGTAACAATGATAAAGGCTCTTCGTGATATTTGGCAGGAAAAACGCCATGGTGGCTTTGACGAACTGTACTCACCAGAGCATATCTTGCTTATGGAGCGCGTACGAGCGGCTGATTTAGATGTGGTTTCTATTCTAACCGTGTGGGAACTGCGCTCTGAAGAATATTCGGACATTTGGAGGCATATGATTGGTTCTGAAGTTGGCGACATGGCTATGGCATTTTCAGGCTATATAGAGCGCGACCCCTCCTCTTTATATAACGGGCAAGCCCTTAACTCCACCTTTAAGCAATGGTTTCGCTGTAGCAAACGCATAGATGCTTGCGATCATGATATATTAGAATATTTAGATGATGTTTTAACAATCAGTGATGTTGAAAATCCGTTTGGTAAGAAAAAGCCAGCTAAATTGAATCTAGAAATTCTTTCATGCCTGCCTGATAAGACTGCATATCTACAAGGTTTTGGCGCAGAAATTTTGAGCAATCCGATTTTTTCATCTGTTGATAATGTAATAAATCAAACGCATTTATTTCATATTATGTATGATCTCGAGGCAATCATTATTGAAAATGTTCCGTTTCGCGATAAAACGCTTGCTAGAAAAATATTTCCCGTTGAAGATTAATGTGGTTTAAAGAAAAGCGATAACCCTATTATTGCTCTACCCTACCTAATGAGCCTATTATAACCCAAGCACCATTAACTATTTTTATAGATTTAATACGGCCAATGCCATTTACCACATCATTAACCTCGATAGATTTCATTTCTCTTGAGGTTTTATCATAGATAATAGCACTACCTGATTGAGCGGCGCGTATAACCCATACTGGTTTCTTCTTTTTAGATACCTTAACTACTTTTTTAGGGGGTACTACTATTTTTTTAGGCTCTAGCTTGATTTCTTCAATAATTTTAGACTCTTCTATTTTCTTAAGCGGTGGAACTATCTTAACCTCGGGAATAGCGATTACCTCTTCTGCCACAGCCTTAGGTAAAATCTTTGACTCTTGTTCTAGCTTTGGCTCTATAACCTTATCTTCAGGAACTTCATTTATTAAATTCGCTAACTCATTATAAATAGAATCTGATGGTGATACTTCTTGAATTTCTTCTGGAGTGATTATTGTTACAGTCTCTTCAATATTTACAGAATCTTGAGTATTATTTTCTAAAAGATTATCATCAAAAATAGCTTCTGTTTTTGAAAGAAAATCATCCTCGCTCAATAATTCTTGTTGTAGCTCTTCAGTAGCAGGAGGCAACTTCTTGTCTACAGACTCTACAGAAGCTTCACGCAAAGATGACATTAAATCAGAAATAGGCATTGCCTCATCTGCTATATCCTCGGGCATTGGCGTTAACACCTCAAACGAATTGTCTTCTTGAACTTGTAAAGCGGCTTCTACTAAAACTTCATCTTCCTCAATCTTTTCGACTTCTATGCTATTAACCTCATTCACTGAAACATCTTGTGAATTATCAATTTTAACTACAGCTATAGGCTTAACAGCCTCCTTAGGCATTACAAAAGGTAGGAATAAATATCCACCACTACCCAATATAATAAGTGCAATCAATAGCTTTAGTAAATTCTTTTTCTTTTTTGAGTTATCAGTAGACTTTGCATCATCTTCATTTTCTGAAAGAGCGTCGTCAATATCTTCTATTTCCTCATCAATGGAATCATCCCACTGACCCTCAAGATCATCATCTAATTCAAAATCATCAATATTTTTGGATTCTACCATTTTTAAAAAACCTAATCCTACAATCTACATATCGCTTGTTTCTTCGACAACATTGTCTGTAAAGAATATACCAATAGGAGTTCCAGCAGCTAAAATAACTTGAATAGGCACATCTCCCATTTCATCCAGTATTTCACCTATATCCTGCGCAGCGTCAGCAACACCAGTTGCGACTTCTTGCTCTTTTGATGGCTCTTCTTCTTCTTCAACTACATTTCCACTGGTTCCAGATACACTAATACTTGTGCGCCCTGATTCTGCCATAGCATCAGCAAACCCTGTTACAAACTTAGCTGCGGCAGGAAGAATTATACGGCGCAAATATCTATGATTTACCTCTGATGCTTTTGCAGCAAGCCCTGTATCAGGATCAAGCATTATAGCATTAATTTTATATTGCTCACCTTCCTCATTCACTGCAATCTTGAATTTAACGGTAAGCATTTCAATTTCGTCTTCCATAGTGAATTCACCAAGTAATTTCCACCCCTTAAGTGGCCCACTAACCATTTGTGCCAAGACTACAGATGGCACATAAGAATTAGCCTCTAAAAGCATTTGCCCATAAACTATCTTGCCAGCGGGAATAACAACGATTTCTTCTTGATCTTCTGAAAACGACCCATCGCCTGCATCACCGCCGCTGTCGCCATTTACATAAGCGCCACCTTCACCATCATCGTCATTTTGTTTATATGTGATAAGGGTTCTTGTATTGAAGCTTTTCTCTTCGGTTACCTTACCTAAAATGGACTCCATTTGCTCACTCATAGAATCAGCTAATTTACTAACAGCTTCACTTTGTTTTTCAGCATTCAAAACTGTTACGGGCTCATTAATGGATTCCTTGGATCTCATTTCGCGCTCTACACGCTCTTCTTGAAGCATTCTCCAGCGATGTAACGGATCTTCTGATGTTTCTTCAGCTTCAGGAATTTCAAGGCGAGTACTATGTGTTGCAATAGGAACAGGGATTGAGCTCCCCCCCTCTATCAAAGCACGCTCAAGGTCAACCTCATTTTGCTCTTCAACCGCATCGATATAATTAGGCGACACTTCTTCATTCGAGCCAGGAACAGATGTAACATCAGAACCAGTAGGTATTGATGATTGCTGCTCTTTAATAACGTCACCGCCAAAAAGCATCATAACACCACCAATAACAGCAACTGCGACCACCACAATACCTATTTTGGCAGCCACGCTTTGCCTAATAATATCACCTAGACTTGCCTTTTGAGCAAACTCATCAAATCCATCATCAGAATCAATTATGCCATCGTCTAAATCATCATTCATTTAATCAATTCCTCACGCTCAGTAAGATGGGCTCGCACCATACGGCCCCTATCTGATAATAAAATTACGGGCGTTTCCTCCAACGCATATACCTTGGTACCATCAGCCGATGTAACCGAACTATCCCAACCTGGAGAAAGCAATGTCAAAGGCGTTCTTACATATGTAAGGCCATTATATATATAGGCAGTCGTGCGGCCATCAACCCCTGAAACATCAAGTATATCAGCATCATGCGGAACAACCCCGCTCAAAGCTACAGACATATCGGGATCACCAGATGTCAACATAATACCTGGATCGATAAGAGGAGCTTCCGCTCCAGGACCGTTTTCAGGAATAACAGCATCGAATCTATAATGAACCAAATCTCTATTTGTTTCAAATGTCATTATAATAGGTGCGTTCAAACCCTTAAGGCGCATTGATATATTACCATGTGCAAATTTAGATTCGGGAGAAACGCGAAGCATGTGAGTTTGCTCATGCACGGTTGATTCTTGTATAAGGAAATCACCGACCCAACTAATATCTTCAATAGGCCATGGCTGACCAGACGAATCAAGCATGCTTATTGTTGTAACATAGCCAAAGGCCAGCTTAACAATATGTGGAGTAACGCCAGGATCAAGAGATATATTCTTCACCGTAAGCTCTGGCCTAGGATATGGATGAACAGGAAGCCGCGTTGATTCCACAGTGCGGTCAAAATGCTCAAGCAATGTCCTGATTTCATCAGGCTTCAAAGGCAATAATGTTTTTAACGCCTTGTCAAAAGCTTCATTTCTGAAACTATCCTCCAGCTCCTCTGTCGTTTTTTCAAACTCTTCCTCACCCTCATCGAAACCAAAGATTTCATCAGATGAGTCTTGAGCAAAAACAGGGGAATAAAGAAGAGACGAACACGCCAAAACAAAGGCGAAATTTAACAACCTAACATCAAGGAATGCGGGCAGTTTATATGGAAAAATTTTATAATGCATGAATTTATCTAACCCAGATATTCTGAAAATAACTTCTAAAACGTTACATTGTATTTAAATGATTGTCACGCACTATCAACACAACAATAAAAGAAATCAACAGAGTTTTTCATCTTGCCGATGCAATCCACTGCTCTATACCGACACCATTAGGACTCTCAAGCCTTGGAACACGCACAATAACTACGGTTACAAGCAAGCCAGTATTATGCGTTTTTGCCCCAGACATATAGGTCAAAATTATAGGTATTTGAACAACCCACTGATAACGCCCCGCCACAAGCCCCTCTGATTCCAGTATAGGAGCGCCCTTAGGAGCAGCAGTAATTATTTGCTGATTAACCTCAACCATCTCTATGATTCGCGACCTTTGCAAGGCCTGAGTAAAGCTTTCCCACCCACGTTTTGTAAAGTTCCTAGATGATTCTTGAAGCCTTCTTCTATAATCGTTAAACCCAAAGGTCATAACCTCGGTTGTTGCTTGTGCAACCCAAGACATTAATGACGGCGCACTTAAATTTGGCTGACTAAGTGGAACCATGGGGATTAATCGCCCATCTTCAGTTGTTGCGAAATAATAATGCTGTGGCTGATTAATTTTAATAGTGTAATACATAGCACCTATCAAACCCAATATAATAAGGACTTGCACAAGTGTTATTTTAAGCAAGCTGCGATAGCCGTCCCTATAAAACTCATTACGAATGACAACGCTTCCCAGCCCCGAAGTATCAGGAGCCTTAGGAGCCTGTTCTTTACCAGCTTTAGAGGCTGTGGCATCTTGTTTTTTCATTTTTTTTAACATGCTAACTATTAAAAATCCTATTTAGTCTAAAGTTTTCAGTACATGCAAAAAGCATTACACAACAAAAGAAAATAATACACTATATTTAATGATAGGTATATTCTAATTTTTATAAATATTTAGGTGCGCTCATCACATTGCTTGTGCTATGGTTAAATGTTGGTATATTTATTATCTTAATGTTTTTTTGAGTGTGATCAGAAATGTTAAGGGTGTATTATTAAGTAATTGGGTATGAGAAGCATTTATTTATGATTGTTTTTATGGTTAACACATTAAATAACAAGCTGCAAAATTTACGGTTTGCCGCTGTTTATGCGTTATTTTTCTTTGCTTTATGTTTTGCAGGAGTTGTTTTAACACCACCTTCCGCACAAGCGTGCTGTTGGGCTTGTGCGCAAGATGATTGCGATAACGCAGGGGATTTTATTGATGATGCCCACACGGATATAAGAAACCGCGTGGCAGTAGAGTTCGACGCTGACTTAGCTGCATTTGAAGACTGGATGATCGAAGTAATGTTCGATGAACATTTTGTTCCCGCTTTGGGCGCGATGGCAACGCAAATGGGCTCTGTTGCTATGTATTATACAAGCATGATAGGTATGTTTTTTGATGCTCAGATCCAAATGGACACTCAAAGATTATTTAGAAAACTACAATTTGAAGCACATAAAGATTACCGCCCAAGTGAGAGCTTTTGCTATTTTGGCACAAATGTAAGAAGTTTGGCGGCAAGTGAATCTATAGGTCAATTTAATAGCTTGTCATTATCTCGAATTTCTTTAGACCGCCAGCTAGGTGCGTTTGGTGTTGTTGGTGCAAAAAAAGGCTATAAGGGTGATTATAAAGCGCGGTGGGGGCAATTTGTTAAGACATATTGCGATATTGGCGATAATAATTACAGTGGCGCAGGCACAGGTCTGACATATGCTTGTGATCATGATGGACCAAACGGTAATTCAGATATGGGCGCAGAAAATAACAACCGAATTAATCGTGATATTGATTATACTCGTTTAGTTGATGAGCCAAGAACTATTGATTTAGATTTTAGCAACGATACTTTAAATACAGAAAACCCATTTAAAATTACTGAGCCAGGTGATGAAGAAGATATTATTGCATTATCCAAGAATTTATACGGTCATAAGGTTTTATCAAGAAATATCGCAGGAACATTAATGAAAAGCAATAATGCCCAAAAGCTTTTCTTGGCTTTAAGAAGTATTGCCGCCAAACGCGGTGTTGCCCAAGCAAGCTTTAATGCAATTATTGGAATGAAATCATCTGGTACTACTCATATGGACGAGCTTGACTTAATTATATATAGAGCAACAAGCACGCCATCCACACGCTTACTTAAACAAACACGACGTTATATGGCGGCTATTATGCACCAGTTACTACCCTCTGATCCTGATGGCTTTGGTGCAAACATCTTTGATTTAATCGGTTATAGTCCTAGTTATTACTCCCAGTTAGAAGTTTTGGCAAAAAGGATTTATCAAAATCCCGATTTTTATGCTAATCTTTATGACACCCCAGCTAATGTTTCTAGAAAAAAAGTTGCTATGAGGGCTATAGAGCTTATGGTTGATCGAGCTATTTATGAAAGTCAGTTACGACGCGAAATGAACGTATCTGTTCTGCTTTCCAGTAAATTACGTGCAGCACATAGATTGGCTGACAAAGGCCTAGCCACATCGAAGGGCAGTGAATAATTTTAATAAGTTAAGAAAGATTTTATCTTTAGATATGATTAAGTTAAAAAGTAAAATTACAAATAAAAACGGCAAGAACACTTCTTCTAATAGTAAATTTAGAAAAGGTGTTTTATTGCTGTTGTTTATTTCCATTCTATCTGGTGGATTTTTAACAGTAATGACAACAAACAAACAAGAAGCACAGGCATATTGCATAGATTGTTGGGTTTGTGCTGGCATTGATGTACTCATAACTTTTATTATTATGGAAGCATTTAAAAATTGGATTTTTGTTCCTATTATTGTAGACAACCTTGAAGATCATATTAAAGGTGAGGAAAATTGGATTGTTGAAGAGTTCTTTAAACGATATTTCGTTACAGCTTTAGCCGAATTAACTGAATTTCTTGGCGCGCTTGGTATGTATCAAGTTGCAATGGTCGGGACATTTTTTGATGCTAAAAACTCTTTGGAAACGCGACGTTTATTTTTTAAACTTCAAGCCGAAGCACATAAAGATTA
>JAMONE010000169.1 GCA_027066695.1 Micavibrio sp.
GCGTGAGGCTGCGTTGCCATCGGTTTTAATCTCTAAATATGGTATTAAGGGCAAAGTTTGTACATTAGTGTATAAACTCTTATATTCTAAAGCCGATATGGTTATAAGTAACTGCTCCCAAATGCTAGATGATTTTGAAAATGTTATAAAAATTAAAACGGATAATCATGTAGTTTTATTTAATCCTGTTGATACAAAACGCCTATATTCTCAAATTCCTAAAACACTTGAATTTTCAAAAGATAGAGAAGAGACGCTACATTTTGTATCTGTCGGAAGGCTTTCCTATGAAAAGGGCTATGATCGCTTAATAAAAGCCTTAAAAGATTTTAACCCTGATAAAAAATGGCGTTTAGATATTGTAGGAAAGGGTGATTATAAAGATATATTAGAGCCACTTATTAAAAAGAACGGTCTTGAAGATAAAATATTCCTACGTGGATATCATTCAAACCCTTGGGTTATAGCAGCAAATGCTGATTGCTTATTATTACCATCAAGATGGGAGGGAATGCCAAACGTAGTACTAGAAGGCTTTGCCTGCGGCATTCCTGCTATTGCTATGCGTGAAGCTGGTGGTATCATGGATATAAAGGAATATGTAGATTCCAAGCTTTTAAATATCGTTGATACTATAGATGAATTTGTAGCAGTTATGCTAGATGTAAAAACGATGCAAGAAAATAAAAAAATTATATCAAAATTACCTAATGAATTTTTATTACCGCATATTATACAACAATTTGAAAATATACTTAAGGAATGAGAATGTTTGCTGACAAATGCTTTATTATTGGAGAAGTTGCACAAGCTCATGATGCCAGCTTTATGCTTGCCAAAAGCCATATTGATATTATTGCTGCGGCTGGTATGGATGCCGTTAAATTTCAAATTCATCTACCAGAATTTGAAAGTACCTCTGATGAAAAATTTCGAGTTCCAATTGATGGGTATAAAACACGTTCGGAATATTGGGAGCGCACATGTTTTGCGCCAGAGCAATGGAAAGAACTTGCCGCCTATGCAAAGTCAAAAGAGCTTGTCTTTATGGCTTCTGCTTTTTCGCTTCAAGCCATTGATATGCTGGAAGAAATAGGTGTTCCAGTGTGGAAAATTTCTTCTGGGGAAACCTCCAATGTTCCTATGTTACATAAATTAGGAAAAACAGGCCTGCCCGTTATTATATCCACAGGTATGAGCCCAATGGATGAAATTGAAGCCGCTGTAAATATACTAAAATCATATAATATAGACATTGCTATTACCCAGTGTACAACACAATACCCAACACCAGCATCACAAGTTGGTTTAAATGTCATGGTTGAGTACAAGAAAAAATTTGACACATATGTTGGACTATCAGATCATTCTGGTACTATTTACCCTGCAATTACCGCAGCTTGGGAGGGGGCATCCGTTATAGAAGTTCACGCCTGCATGAGCTATCAAATGCCCGGTCCTGATATGCCCGCATCGCTTGATCCTGATGATCTTAAACGTTTAGTTGAAGGAGTTCGCTTTGCTGAAGAAATGCGTGCAAATCCAATAGATAAAAATAAAAAGGCCAAGGAATATGTAGAGTTTAGAAAGCTCTTCTTTCAAGCTATTTACATTAAAACTAACATTAAGGCTGGTGAAATTTTTAGCACAAATAACCTTGAAATTCGCAAACCATGTAAAGGTATTCCAGCGTCAAAATGGGATGAGGTTATAGGCTCTAAAGCAACAAGAGATTTAAATTCGCATACCTTTCTTCAAGAAGGTGATGTAGTTGCTTAACTATGCTTTCAAAGTGCTTTGAGACATTTCTTTTTTGCGCATTTTGCAATGCTAAAAATATTAATTTGCTTTATCGCATTTTTCCAAAATATCAGCCCATAAATCAGCCGTAGTTTTTTCATATAATGGACTAATTTTTTTCAAAGCGGCACTTCCAATATTTTGGCAAAACTCTTGATTACTCATTAATTTATTAATAGCATCTGCTAATGCTTCGACATTATTTACAGGCACGATCAGACCACTCTTTTCATGTGTTATATAAGGAAAAGCTCCCTCACATGCATCGCTAATGATAGGGGCAACGCCGCAGCTCATCGCCTCTAATAATGCGTTTGGTGTGCCTTCATGTAAAGAGGGCAGGGCGAATATAGATGCTTTTGCGTAAAGTTCATTCGGGTTTTTAACAACGCCCGTAAAAGTTATATTATTTTCTAAACCTAAATTTACTACTTGTTGTTTAAGTTTTTCCTTCAGCGGACCATCGCCAGCAATAACAAGCGACCATTCAAGATGGGTCTTAAGCGTTTTTGCAAAAGCATCTATCAATATATTATGTGCTTTTTGAGGGTGCAATCGCCCGACAATAAGAACCACTTTTTCTTTTTGATCATAGGAAACAACATATTTTTGATCTGGTTTAGGCAAAGCATTTGGCACAAAAACCAGCTTTGATTGTGGAACATAGCTACGCATGCTTTCTATAGCATTAGAGCTATTCGCGCTCACTTGATTTGCAAAACGATAGCATATAACCCTCAAAGTATCCCAAAAACGCCCAAAACTTTGACGCGCGGGGTCGTTCCGTTCTGAAATTATAGTATGTGTATTTAGACCCGTACTTGCTATAACTGTTAAGACATTGGTAGGAGCAATAAAGCTTATTGTTTTATCTGGTGATATATTTTTTAAAGCGCAACGAAGAGCAATAACACGCCTAACATTAGATATAATGCTATTGAATATATTTCCGCTATTATCTTGCATATCAAGCGTTATGCGTTTTACATTATCAGGGATTTGAAAGAAATCATTACTGTTATCGGCCAAAGTAATAACCGCAATCTTATGACCTTGTTTATTTAAATCGTGAATAAGGGATGTTGCTACTTTTTGCGCGCCGCCAGAACCTAAATCAGCAATAACAATTGCTAAATCATAGGACTTCGCAACATCAGTAAAAATATTTAACTCTTGCTCTATGCGATGCTGCCATGATGGAAGAATTTGCTGCGCACATTTTTGCATATTTGCTTGGTATATCGCACGATTATTCTCATTAGCCATATATTCCATTGCCTTTACCAGCGCGGCCTTATCACCAACTGCGCCAAAGCGGTAAAACACATCTTTGGGAACAAAGTTATCTGTATCAATATCAATTTCTTTTTCAGGTTGCGATAAGGGAATTATTGTTGGAAGCTCATCATACAAAGCCTCTAAATTTACATTGCTAAGATTTCCGTGGGTGTTTAATGATACATAAAAATCACAGCTTTGCCTGACATATTTCAATTGGTTAGGAGTTATTCCGCCAAGAAAACTAACCTGGTTTTCTATATTATTAAATTTAGCTTGCTCCTTCATTACAGGCAATAAACTTCCATCACCAGCAATAATAGCATGAATTTTAGGGTTATTTTTTGCTGTTTCAATGAAAGCATCAATAAATTCTTTCGTACCTTTCATAGGCTCTAATCGCCCAACAAATAAAATTTTTGTTATATCCTTACCTTGGGGCAATTCTATTGACGGATCAGGTTTTTGATTTTTAGCGACTCCATTAAGAAGCATATGGCAAGGAACGCCTTCATTTAGTGATTTTCCAAGCCATGCCGTACCATTTGATCCATCCATTGTACAAATAACAGCAGATAATGGGCTGCGCCAAAGCCATTTTTTAAACTTTGAGCGTAAAGTATCTTGTAATGAGGCATCACGCATTATTTGAAGCACTCCCATAACACGCCATATAACTCGCGCATTCGTATAACGAGATAATAAAGCAGCAGGAACAATGTTAACACGATCACAATAGACTATATCAGGTTTTAGTTTTTTATAGATCGAGATAATTTTAAAAAGCTGGTAAATATCACTGAATTTTTCCTGAAATTTCCAAAGCCATTTCGGAAACATATTTGATCCAGCAAGTACAGTTATTGGCTTAGATAACCCCTCTACTTTAACATTTTGTATTGGCTTTAAATCATAACTATGGTCATTGCTCTTTTGTGTAAGTATTATGGTAATATCATAATTATCAGAGCTATCTAAATGCTCTATCATACGTGCAATGGTAGGTGCACCCTTTGGATTCCATATACCTGTCTTTAAGCTTTCTTCAAAACCAGAATATAACCTACAGACATATAGAATTTTCACTTTATCATACATCTTTCTTTACCTACCATTTTTAATAAAAACAGGTAAATATAACAAAATTAATGGGTTTTTATAGGAAATTTAATTTCATATTCAGTTAAAAAATCCAATATTGTGAAAGATATCATATTACGTATCTCTTTATAATGTTTATCATAAAGCTTTTTATCAAATAGTGCATATTGCCAATGAGCATCACCGTAATATGACATTTTCTTATAAAAATCTTGTTTTGCTTCCTGTGAATTAATTAATCCAATAATCCGCGCTGTTATTACAATCCAATATTGATGTGGTTTCCATATTTCAGGGGTCGCAGATGGGTATTCAAAAATACCTTTATAATTATAATCTTTAAGATAATCTTTAAAGAGCTTTTGTCGATATTTCAGCTCCCACGGAACGGTTTCAAAGAAATCCATAAGTTCTCTATCCCATAAAGGTAAGCTCCACCCATAGCCAAAAAAGTCATATATCTTTTGTCCATGAACCACCATTTTACATTGCCGTTCTTGCCATTCAAAGGATTCGTAGCGGCTAATAAGGTTATCTTTTAGCGACATATCAGCGTTATTCGGTAGTAACGATTCAGAGATACTTTGTTTTAACTTTTGAATATTCTCCGAAGTTTTTAAGTTTTTCCAAAGAGAAAAATGTTTCTCAATTATATAATTATATAGGTCATCTTCAGTAGGGTTATCCTTTTTATATAAGCATTCAGGTACATGCCCACCTGATATATAATCACCTGTTTGACCGTTTATAATCATACAATCCTCAGGGATCATATTATTTTCTTTTACTGTATTTAATGCTTCATATTCAACATAGCTTGGTATTTTTGATAGTCCGTGTGCTTGTTGTGCGTATAATTTACGTGTATCACTTTGAAATAAATTTTTTGCTTTTTTAGGTTCGGCTGGAACCATAAACCAATCTAAACTGATTTGCCGCGCAACTTTTTGCGCTCTTTTAGCCTCAAAATTATCTGATAAGCCATAGCTGAATGTATGTATATTTTTAACGCCGTGTTCTTGAAGCTTGGCAACTATTAATCGCGAATCTAATCCGCCACTCAAAGGAACACATATAGGCCGCCCGTTAGCCTGTTCTATTGAGCGTATAATAATGTTATCAATAATGTTATTTAAATCACTAATCCATTTTTTATTTGATTTTTGATTATTCGTTGGCTTTGGAATGTAACTATAATAACGGCATTTTGTTATTATAGTGGTTTGATTTTCATTATTCATATGTATTAACTCACCAGCTTGTATCTGACGAATATCTTTATCAAGCGTTTTATTCCCTAAAACATAACCAGCACAAGAAAATTCAAGCAGTGCTGTTTCATCATAATTTTCTCTTAGTTTTTTTTCTGTTAATTTAAAAATATCATGCGATATTTCATTTGTTTTAACATTATAATATATTGGATAGCTCTGCGTCCTATCACATACAGCAAAAGAAAAATTGGCTGATTTAATAATTATTCCGTATGACTGATGCTCTTGACGCAATAAGTTTTGTATTTGCGCTAGATCGTGTGGGTCATTTAATAATAATTCCACCAGTTTTTCATAGTTTTCTATCACACCCGCATGTAGAATTTTTAAACCATTACGGCTTTCTCCTACCCATGGGCTATTTATCGAGAGATTTGAATTTTTCATGTTTAAGCAATCACAATTATATATAGTTTTTATTATGAGAATGCGCCAATTCACCAACAAGATCTTTTGCCTTTACAAAATCTTCCATACGGCCAATATCAAGCCAAGATTCTGTAACAGGGAAGGCTTGTACCTCTTGTTGATTTTGTTGCACTTTTTCTATTAAGTCTGGCATTGTAAATTGCGTATTTTTAGGGACTAAAGACAAAATATCAGGATTTAATATATAAATGCCTGTGTTAACATAGTATTTCTCTGTAGGTTTTTCAATAAAATTGCATACCGTATGACCATTTAGCCTAACCACTCCATATGGTATTTGAACGCAATGCTCGCGCACACCCATTGTAATTTCAGCATTACTATCTTCATGAAAGGAAAACATCTCAGGAAAGCTTACATTAGTAACAATATCACCATTAATGACTATGAAAGAATCCTTCGGCTTATGCTTTAATAATGAAAGCGCCCCGCCTGTTCCAAGAGGTTTTGCTTCTTCAAGATAGCGTATTTCAATCCCGTATTTTTTACCATCACCAAAATGACCTTTAACTTGTTCCGCAAGGTAATTTACAGAGATATAAAACTTATTAAACCCCTGAGATATAAAGGTTTTTATAAGTATCTCAAGAACAGGTGAGCCATTGACAGGAAGCATTGGCTTTGGCACTGAATTAGTTAATGGCCGCAACCTTGAGCCAACACCACCAGCCATTATAACAACCCAATTATCTTTATGCTTGGGAATTATTATATCTGACATATTGGTTAGTCCAACGACTTGATTTTGCTTATTTATTATCGGAATATTACGTACCCTTCTTGCTTGCATTATAGAGAATAATGTTGCTTGATCCTCGTCTTGATCTGCCGTTAGTGGCTCTGTGTTCATGATTTCCAAAACAGTTGAATCAATTGTAAAAGATTCTAAAATAGCTCTACGTACATCACCGTCGGTTATTGTACCTAAAAGTACATTATTATTATCAACAACAAGTACAATTTTCCCAGCATGTTCTTCAAGGATTTTTAACGCGTCCTTAACAGAAGCATCAGGGTTTATAAAATAATTCTCTACAGAAAACATTATTATTACCTACCAATAAATTAACTTAACCAAATGATTAATTTAGAATCCCCACAGTAAGAAGGCAAGCTATTTAACCATCTATAGCTTCGAGCTTTTAAGGTAAATAGAATATAAATTAGAACAAAACATTTTATTTCTACAATCTTCTATATTTGCTTCTATGTAATGAAGGTTAATATAGTTTTTTAAAAATGGATATTTATAAGAAAGATCCTGCAAAATACGAAGGGATACAGCTTCACCAGGATGAAAACTGTCCAAAAACTCTCTTTTTGAAAAAACCTGTGATGAAGAAACTAAATAATTTTCAACTGGTATCTCATGCACCAGTTTTTTCATTTCACTCATCATTATGTTATAAATTTTTGAGCTATGCGACTCTACTAACATAACACCAGTATGTGCGGGCGGTAGCGGAGGAATAAAAATTATTAACTCAACCCCATGCCCCTTTAAATTTTTATGCAAAGCTACAATATCTTGAGTGTGTTCAAGACAAGGGACTTGCCCTTTGGGAAGCTGGTAGGGAGCTTTGGCTTTAATAATATTACTTATTTCATTTTCTTGTAATGTCACATAACTTTCAGGGTTAACAAAGGCATTAAGATCAATATTGGATCCATCATTCATATACCCGCCTTTATCTGTGTAATACCCCCTTAATCCAAGATGTTTTCTTTCACTAAAGTTATTAAAAAAATCAGGTAGATTGTAAAAAAAATCTAAAAAAGAAATTTGCTCCCTCAACATAGGCCACACAAATAGAATCTCTCGCGGAATAATGTTAGAAAATTTTAAAATATTATTGGAGTTCATACCAATTGCTTTTTCTTTATCTTTATAAATTTTTGAGCGTGTACAAAATTGATTTGAGTAATTCCAGTAATCCAAACCATATAAAACCACTTTTAAATTAGGGTTTTGTGTTAAAAAAGCTGTTTCATTAGCTAAATCGGCAAGACGTATGCCACGGCCAAGATTTACAAAGGGTTTATTAAAAAAACTTTGCCTATATTGTAAAACACGCGAGCTTCCTAACAATATTATTTCTGGTTTACTGCTCAAATATAAAGCTCTTTTATATTCTATTTCCTTATCAATAAGCCCATGTGACCAAAGTGAGTCATGATTCTTTTGATGTTTAATAATGTTTTGAACAGGCCAAGCTTCTCCCGAATGCCAAAGAATAAGTGTTGGAAGCGATATAGCCACTAACAAACACATATAAAAAGCAACAAATATTCCTGTATAATATTTCATCACAAAACCTTAAAATTGAAAATAGAGAAACGCAGCTTGACGTTTCATAAATAAAGTATCAGCCAACAATAATAAACAAATAACACACAACCATAAAAACTTAGGACTCCATTTGAAGCTTGTAAAAAGCCCTTTATTTTGCCCTAAGTTTAATCTCTTTACGGGTATAATTCCTCGCCGCTTGCGGCGTATAATATTCGCATGAGCGAATATATCCATAAACGACATAACGTAACTGTATTACTTTACCACTTGGTGTTTCCCGCTAAATATC
>JAMONE010000170.1 GCA_027066695.1 Micavibrio sp.
CCTTGGTGTAAAGTTTAATATTGTAAAGGTACTTATGATGAAAAAGCGTTTAATAAGATGGGTAATATTAATAGCAATAGGTTTTGGCATTGGCTCGGCTATTGGGGCTTTTCAAGATAAAAATGAAGAAAACGGCGAGGCTATCTCTCTCTCGCCTGATGATAAAAAAGTTGTTAAGAGTAAAAAAACACATGGTTCTATTAAGATTACTGCTGATTTTTCGCTGATTGATCATAATGGACAAGATGTTACGCAAGATAGCTATACTGGTACTTATAAGCTTGTATTCTTTGGCTTTACGCTATGTCCAGAAGTTTGCCCGACAGGTCTTAATAAGATTAGCGTTGTTATGGAAGAGCTTAACGAAGGCGCAAAAAATATCACGCCTTTATTTATTTCGGTAGATCCTGAATATGATACCCCCGAAATTATGAAAGAATATGTTGCGCAGTTTCATCCACAGCTTGTCGGCCTTACAGGATCGCCAGAGCAATTAAAGCACGCTCAAAAAGCTTTTCGTGTTTATGCTAAAAAATCTGAAAATGATA
Source organism: Micavibrio sp. (assembly GCA_027066695.1). GTDB lineage: Bacteria > Pseudomonadota > Alphaproteobacteria > Micavibrionales > Micavibrionaceae > UBA1672. The sequence continues at coordinate 549 of JAMONE010000170.1, forward strand.
TGTTCGATCACTCGGCATTTATATATTTAATGGCTGCGGATAACTCTTTGATGGCGATGTATCCTGCAAAAGATAGCGCAACAAAAATCGCACAGAGCGTAGAAAAATTAATCACTAAGCAGTGATGCTAATTTCATGGCCTGCCCCATAGAGCCTTGTATCTTTAGCTTGCCCATCATGTAAGCCATGGTTGGATCTTGTGTGCCATTGGCGATTTTCTCAAATAACTCGAGTGAGCAAGTAAAGGTAGTGTCCGCGCTTTCATCCTCGTTGCTCATAATGGCAGGGCTTTGCGTTCCGTCGATGAATATTACACCCTCATCACCAAAATTAAATTTGATTTTTGCACCTAATTGTGGAGCATAGGATAACTTTTCGCGCATGGTCTTTTCAATATCTTCAAATGTCATGCTTGAATTATACATTAGTTTTCCACAAAAAATAAGTGTAAAAAACAGGCTTTTCCTTTTTATTACTTTTAAAAGCTGCGAGCATGGGCGTGTGGTTTTCAATGCTTAACGAATCACTTCTTTTTGACAGTCTCCTGTCTGCCGTTTATTTATATTTAGGTCTTTATAACATGACAAAAAAAATATTAGCTATACCGCTATTTGCTGCTTGCTTAGTAAGCACTGCTTTGACTGCTAACGTTGCATCGGCAAAAGATAGTGATGTGTATTTCTACCCTAAGGGCAAATGGAATATTGAACGCGCTGGCAAACATACCGAGGGCGCGCCGATAATTTGCGCGGTAAGTAATAAATTTAATAATGGCTATGTTGTTCAAATTGTTGGTAGTTCTGAAGGAGTTTTAAATCTAAATATTGATTTTCGCCAAGATAGCTTTCAATCAAATACTAGTTACGATGTTACATATAGTGTCCCTGGGATTACTAAAAGAGTAATTCCTGCAAAGGCCTTCAAGAAAAATTTACTCGTTAGCGATTTGCGCGGTGAAGATGATTTTGCCACAGCGCTGCAAAAAGCCAGTGTTTTGGATGTTGAAATCAAGGGCGTTGAGTTCCGCATGTATATGACAGGGCTTGTTGGCGCGATGGATGAATATGCGAAGTGCATCGAACCACAGCAAATTATTGATACGCCCGTAAGCCAAATCATAGAAGAGGTGGCTTCAATTCAAAAAACTACGGGCACACCAATAAAAATTAATTTTGTGCCAGACGGAAATATAGCTCCGCCGCCGCCGCAACTAAACGAGCCTGTTGAGCTAAATAATGTCATGCAAAGCAATGATATGGCAAAGCATAAGTTGCGCCCCTCAGCATCAAACAAGCCACGCTATACTGAAGAGCTGGCAAAACAGCTTAAAGAGCAAAGTGATCAGTATAAACCTGAAATCACAGATAATGCTGCGCAAGAAGAAGTTGTAGAAATAGTTGAATTTGAAGAGCTTAAAGAGGTTACTCAAGAAAGCATAATCGAGATTATTGGTGATAATCTCGAAGGCGATATGGCGCAAAAAGAAGAGTTTATCGGCAAAGAGGCCTCGGCCTCTGATATAAGTGTTGAGCCCAAGCAGATAACAAAAATTACTAGTGCTAAATCTTCGCCTCCTGTTTATACAATAACAAAACTAAAGTCTGTGTCTGTAGATTTAACCACTGAAAATGCTGCACATATTGGTGCAGCATCTGTTGGTGATATGGATGATAAAGCAATGGATTTAGCGGCAATTTCTCCAGCTATCGGTAAAGATAACGGCGAGTTTATTAATATGCGTAACAAGCTGTCAGAGCTAGAAGGGCGCGTCGGGGTTTTATTGGGTGAGAATAAAATGCTGAATGAGGAATTGAAAATTATTTTACAAGATTCAGAGAATGAAAAAATGTCTGTATCTTCAAATAACTGGGATTTAGAACGCGCAACAATGAAGTTTAACGAAGCCGAGCGTCAAGTTATGCGCTTAGGGCGTAAATTACAAACACAAAAAGCACAATGTAAGAATGAAAAGGCAGAGCTTGAAAATATGCTGTTTGATCCTGAATTAACAAACCAAAATCAATTGGCAAGCCTTGCTTCTTTGGAAACAGAACTTGATAGCGTGAAATCTGACTTATATAGACAACAACGTCAGTATGAAGAGCGTATAAAACTATTAGAAAAGCGTCTTGATACTCCTTAATTATTATTTTCTTGGGTAACTTACTTTATTACACCCTAAACTTTACTGCGTAACTCCTAGATTTTGCTGCGTAAACTTTCTACTTTTGCTGCGTAATTTAAGGCTGGGAAACCAGCCTTTTTTTATGTGACTCTATGCAAACCCTAAAACGCAGCTTCATCCATTGCCATCATGCTATCCGCGCCCGCCAGCACCATTTTAAAGCGGGCATCGGATTCGGGCAATACGCGCTCCATAAAGAATTTGGCGGTTTGGATTTTGGCTTCATAAAATTCTTTATCCCCCTCGCCGTTGCTAAGTTTTTCTTGCGCAGCAATAACCATTTTACACCACATGAAAGCCATAGCAACAAGCGCAAAATGACGTAAGTAATCCACACTTGCCGCGCCTGCTTCATCAGGGTTCTTCAATCCCTTTTGTGCAACCATTGCTGTACTTTGCTGCAACTTCATGAAGGATTTAGCGAGCGGGAATATAAATTCCTGTAGCTCGGGGTTAGCTTGGTTGGCTTCAATAAATTCCTGCACTGGATGAAAGAAACGGCGCAGCAATCGTCCGAAATGCTGCGGCATTTTTCTGCCGACAAGGTCAAGAGCCTGCACACCATTCGCACCTTCATAAATTTGGGCAATGCGCGCATCGCGGACATATTGCTCCACTCCGCTTTCCCAAATATAGCCATGCCCGCCATAAATTTGAACCGCTAGATTTGTAATTTCCGATCCCATATCGGTTAGATATGCCTTTATAATCGGGGTGAGCAGCGCAACCAAATCATCGGCGCGTTGACGCTGTTTTTCGTCCTTATGTTTAAGGGAAATATCAAGCTCCATCCCTACCCAATAGCTAAGCGCGCGCCCGCCCTCGGTTACGGATTTGGAAAGCATCAACATCCTTCGCACATCGGGATGTACAATTATCGGATCGGCTGGCTTATCAGGTGCTTTTACGCCCGTTAAGCTGCGCATCTGCAAGCGTTCTTTCGCGTAAGCCAAGCCATTTTGATATGCTACTTCGGCAATGCCAAGCCCTTGCATAGCTACGCCGAGGCGCGCATCATTCATAAATGCAAACATCGCACGCAAGCCCTTATGCGGCTCTCCAACCAGCCATCCTTGCGCTTCGTCGAAATTCATAAGCGCAGTGGCGTTCGCTTTGATGCCCATTTTATGTTCTAACGAGCCACAAACCGCGCCGTTACGTTCGCCCAAAGAACCATCATCATTTGGCACAAATTTCGGTACAACAAATAGAGATATCCCGCGCGCGCCTTCGGGTGCATCGGGCAACTTAGCCAGCACCAAATGCACAATATTTTCGGTCAAATCATGCTCGCCCGCAGAGATAAAAATCTTTGTCCCCGTGATTTTGTAACTGCCCGCATTATCAGGAATAGCCTTGCTCTTAATCAACCCTAAATCCGTTCCGCAATGGGCTTCGGTCAGGCACATAGTCCCCGACCATACGCCTTCGACCAGTTTCGGCAGATATAAATCCTTAAGCGCATCACTGCCAAATTTATGGATAGCCTCATACGCGCCAAAGGACAGCCCCGGATACATGCCAAGCGACATATTCGCCGAGCATATCATCTCCTTCATCGCCGTATTAATCAGCATCGGCATACCCATGCCGCCATGATCGGGATCGCAAGCAAGCCCGCACCAGCCATTTTCCGCAAAAGTATCATAGGCGGCTTTAAATCCTTTAGGCGTAGTAACCGTACCATCTTTAAGCTCGCAGCCCTCACTATCGCCGCTTTGGTTAAGGGGAAATAATACCTCCGCACAAAGCTTTGCGCCTTCCTCCAATATCTGATCGCCAAGCTCTAGGGAGAAATCCTCATAACTGTTAAGCTCTGAAAGCTGCTCTGCCCCTAATACATCATGCATAACAAATTTAATATCATCTAATGGTGGGTTATATATCGGCATGGGTTATCCTTTTATAATTTTAAGTATTTATTGTAGCAGAAAAAAGTAAAAAACCAAATTCTAGACATTGTTAGTTAATTAGTAAACTCTTACAGAGATGACAGCTTTATGCAGTCTTAAATTAAATTTTGACAATAAATTCTTGATTTTGCGCTGTTTAAATGGTTTTTAGAGACTTATGACACGGATTTTATCACTTAACCAAAATTCTATTTTAAAGGCTGCCGCTGTTTTAAAGGGTGGTGGGCTTGTTGGAATGCCTACCGAGACGGTTTACGGTTTGGCGGCGAATGCGTTTGATAGCAAGGCTGTGGCAAAGATTTTCGAGGCGAAAGGTCGCCCGCAATTTAACCCGCTAATTGTCCATGTGAATGATATTGATGCAGCCCGCGAAATATCCGAGTTAAATGAGCAAGCTCTTATTCTGGCTCATAAATTTTGGCCAGGGGCTTTGACACTTATATTATCGCGTAAGCATGATAGCGGGTTATCAGATTTGGTGAGCGCAGGACTGGCGAGCGTAGCGGTGCGCATTCCCGCACATAAGGGAGCGAGGGATTTGATTAAAGCGTGCGATTTTCCGCTAGCTGCGCCGAGTGCGAATAAATCGGGGAGCTTAAGTCCTACAAATCCCGCTCATGTTGCGCAAAGCCTTGGTAGCTCGGTTGATATGATTTTGGCGGACGGTGCTTGCGCGGTTGGTTTAGAGTCTACGATAGTGGATTGCACAGGCGCAAAGCCTTTAATACTGCGCTCTGGCGGGGTAGGGGCTAAAGAATTATCTGATATTTTAGGGCGTGAAATTGCCTATGATCTGGGCGAGGATCAGGGCAATATTAAATCACCAGGCCAGCTATTAAAGCATTACGCACCGTCTATTCCTGTGCGCTTAAACGCCATTGATTTGGAGGAGGGCGAGGCATTGCTATCCTTTGGCTCAGCTAAGTTTATGGGCGTGAAAGGCGGCAGTAATTTACCCGATAATATGGTGCGTCATTTGAGTAAGGATGGCGATTTATACGAAGCTGCGGCGAATTTATTCGCTATGATGCGTGAGCTTGATAATTCAGCTTATAAAGGAATTGCGGTTATGAATATTCCTGAACAAGGCATCGGTATCGCCATAAATGATCGCCTTCGCCGCGCTGGGGGTGGTTAGCATAAGAATAAGCTTTTACCAAAAATAAAATCATTTTGGCTTTTTGCTAGGGCAACTAGCGCATTAGCTCTTATTGCACAACCAATTTTTCAGAAATCATCTGACCTCGATACGACAAAGCCAGCTGCGGATAAAGAGCCAATAGAAATTGAAGCCGAACATTAGAAGCAGGCTAAAAACCTATTCCTTATCGTTTTTATCTTTATTTCCATCATCATTAGTCGCAACAGCAGCAGGAACGCTACTAGGCACGGATGAGCGTTTAACAGGACTAGACGCAGCATCGATAACTTCACTGCGAATAATAGCTTCCCCGCGAAGCAATCCTTTAATCTCATCACCCGAGAGCAGCTCATATTCCAGCAGAGCCTTGGCAATTAGATGGAGATCATCCATATTTTCGCTCAATATTTTCTTTGCCTTCTCATAGCCTTCATCAATAAAACGGCGCACCTCTGATTCAATTTCTGCCGAAGTTTCAGGAGAAATTCTCCGCTCTTTATAAGTCGTGGCATCATCGGCATAATTAATCATACCGACCTTCTCGCTCAAGCCCCATTCAGTAACCATAGCGCGTGCCATAGAGCTAACTTGTTGAATATCACCTGATGCGCCGTTAGTAATGAACTCCTTACCGAAGATAAGCTCCTCAGCAACGCGCCCACCCATACCAACAGACAAATTAGCTTTCATTTTAGCGAGTGAATAGCTATAGCGATCCCCCTCGGGCAGGCGCATAACCATGCCCAAAGCCTGTCCACGCGGAACAATCGTGGCCTTATGGATAGGATCAGACTCAGGCTCATTAACAGTGACAAGCGCATGGCCTGCCTCATGATAAGCAGTGAGCTTTTTCTCTTCCTCATTCATCGCCATAGAACGACGCTCTGCGCCCATCATGACTTTGTCTTTGGCCTCTTCAAGATCATTCATACCGACAACTCGCTTATTCTTACGTGCAGCCATAAGAGCAGCTTCGTTAATCAAATTAGCAAGCTCCGCCCCTGAAAATCCCGGAGTGCCTCGCGCCAAAATAGATGCATCAACATTATTTGCCAGCGGCACTTTTTTCATATGAACCTTAAGTATTTCCTCACGCCCCTTAACATCAGGCAAAGGAACAGCAATTTGGCGATCAAAACGCCCTGGGCGAAGCAACGCAGGATCAAGCACATCAGGACGGTTAGTCGCAGCAATAATAATTACGCCCTCATTACCCTCAAAACCATCCATTTCGACAAGCAGTTGATTAAGCGTTTGCTCGCGCTCATCATTACCACCACCATAGCCACCACCACGATGACGGCCAACAGCGTCGATTTCATCAATAAAGATGATACATGGTGCGTTTTTTTTGCCTTGCTCGAACATATCGCGTACACGACTTGCGCCGACACCAACAAACATTTCGACAAAGTCCGAACCTGAAATAGTGAAAAACGGCACGCCAGCTTCACCAGCAACTGCGCGTGCAATCAATGTCTTACCAGTACCAGGCGCACCAACAAGCAAAGCTCCGCGCGGAATTTTACCGCCCAAACGCTGGAATTTTTGTGGGTCTTTAAGGAAATCAACAATCTCCTCAAGCTCTTGCCTAGCTTCATCAATGCCCGCAACATCTTCGAATGTAACTTTATTGCCGCGATCTTCATTTAACATCTTCGCGCGAGAACGCCCAAAGCCCATAGCCCCGCCGCCGCCTTTTCCGCCCATTTGGCGCATAATGAAAAACCAAAAAGCAATAAGCAGCAAAATAGGAAGCACAGTAAAGAATATATCGATTAATCTTATAGGAGGTTGGTCAGGGTTTGCCGCTTTAATCTTAACCTTAGTGCCACTTAGGCGATTAACAATATTTTCTTCAGGTGGCACTTTAGAGATAAAAGAACCGCCATCACCACTATATGTACCGTGCAAATTATCGCCCTTGATAACCACCTCTTCAACATTACCAGCCTTAGATTGCTCCATAAACTCGCTATAGCTAATCTCGGTTTCACTAACAGCAGCCTGCCTTTGCGCTTCGTTAGCTACATTAAGAACAACCAGCACAACAAAGCCCATAGCTACCCAAAATACTAAATTACGATTTATATTTTTCACGTTTTTACTGCCCTATAATTTATTCATTATCTCAACAAAGGAAACCTAGCTCATTTACACACATAAACAAAGCTCTAAGTTATAGAGAAATACTATCAGGTAAAAATATTAAGAAGCTAGTCTCAAGCTCTTTTGACTTATAATATTAAGAGCTTCTTTTGTCATGGGAGCATCAAAACCCGCTCGTCGTAATTTCTTAAGCCTATTTTTAAGAAAAGACGCGCCAATAATATAGGATTCAACTAAATCATGGCTTATGTCTGAATGATCTTTATAATAAACAGCACGATACCCTGTCTCATCCTCATTTGTATCACAAGGCTCAACGATCACTTCTTGAATATCCTCTTCCCAATTCGAAAGCGCATAGTCACAAATTACAGAATTTTTTTCATTACGGCATAAATCAAGCATGGCAAATACCCCCTCAAGCAAAACACACAATATCTTCATTTATTAAGATAGTTTCAAAAAACGGCCATAATGTCAATGATATTACTCAAACTTTATTTAAAACGAAAGATTATTGCTTAATAGGCTGGTTATTT
>JAMONE010000171.1 GCA_027066695.1 Micavibrio sp.
CAGGTAAAACAAACTTATTTATAAAGTTATGTACGAAACTACGCTCTTTACGTTCTTTTTCTTCCTCTTTCGGCTCTCGGTAGCCTTTTTTCATTTTATGCATATTGCCGATCTCATGCAAATTACCATGCTTGTGCTTCCTGCTCATTTCACGCATATCACCAGAATGATAGCCATGAATATCCCGACCATCGTCATCTTTATTTTTCTGCTCTTTAATTCCCCATTTATCACTGGTTTTAAATACAGACATTACCCCCCACAAGATAAGAGCCAAAGCGAATACAAATACTTCTGTGCTAAAAATAAATACTAAAAGCACAGCCATAGGATCGGCATAATCAAAAGATTTTTCTGGCACACCCATAATCATAAGAATTGATCTTATATAATCGCCTGCAATTTCCTTCATTCTTCTGCGCCCCTCATAGATCGCATATATATTGGCTTAAATAAACCATCTTGCCTAAATTCAAGTCTACCCTGCTTTGCTAGCTCTAATCCAGCAGTAAAAGTTGACGCTAAAGTAGAACGGCCATATAAGCCATCTTCAATCTCATCTGGAATAAAGCTATCAAGCGTTGTCCAAACGCTACTCATCCCTGATTTTGGCAAAGAGCCAAACATCCGCGTTAGCCGCGCCATAGCATCATCTGTCGACATGAGATTGAACTCGGGAAGCTCATAATTGCTGCCCTCTTTGCGACGTTCAATATCACCATAAGCCTTAAGCATATCATATAGCGATACGCTCCAGCGCGTTTCTGTGATTGTAACCAATCCCTCTGGCTGTCCGCGAGCGAATATATCTTGCCCTAATATAGGTAGCTCTTGCAATTTTTCGGCTGCCTTTTGCATCGCCTCCAAACGTTGTAATTGGAATTGCAATGCTTGAGCGATATCCTCTGCGCTTGGCTCATCTCCATTTTCTTCCTTAGGAAGAAACAGCCGTGATTTCAGATAAACCAACCACGCCGCCATAACAAGATATTCTGCCGCCAATTCTAGGTTACGTTGCTTGGCGCGATCTATAAATTTTAAATACTGGCGGACAAGCTGTAAAATCGAGATTTTAGCAAGATCAACCTTTTGATTGCGTGAAAGCTCCAAAAGAACATCAATTGGCCCCTCATACCCGTCAATATCGAGTAAAAGCCGATCAAAATCATCTGTATCGTCTAAAATATCATCCATTATGCCGCAATTTCATCCAAAAACACCGAATTTTGCAGCCTACACAAAGTTTCATCACTTAGCACAGGCAAATTAGCCGCCAATTCTTCCATTTTATCAAATTCTCCCGCACAATAAAGCGCAAGATCACACCCAGCGCGTAGTGTTTCAATAGCCTTTGCGCAAATCCCCCCATAAGCATCCATTGCCTTCATATCAAGATCATCACCAATTAATATGCCATTAAAGCCTATATCGCCCCTAATCACATCATTAATTACTTTGGGCGATACTGATACAAGATGATCCCTATCCATGGCATTAAAAGTTATATGTGCGCTCATCGCCCAAATATTATTACCCATATCAGATGAGGCAAGCTCTTTAAACGGCGCAAAATCAAGCCTCGATAGCTCCTCATACGGCGCGTCAATAACAGGCAGCTCTAAATGAGAGTCACTATGCGCGCGCCCATGTCCTGGGATATGTTTTATAATCGGAG
>JAMONE010000172.1 GCA_027066695.1 Micavibrio sp.
AGCATATCGCGCATAGTTCCGTCGGCGTAAAGATGAGTGGATAGGATTCCCTCGCCCTGCTCGCTTTCACGTGCTTCTAATATTACCGCGCCCGCGCCATCACCAAATAAAACGCATGTTGCCCTATCGCTCCAATCCAAAATAGAGCTCATTTTTTCCGCGCCAATAACAAGAACGCGCTTTAACTGGCCTGCTTTAATAAAATTATCCGCTGTAGCCAGCGCATAAACAAAGCCCGTACAAACGGCTTGAATATCAAAGGCAATCCCCACAGGCACGCCAAGCGCGGCCTGCACACTAACGGCGACAGAGGGAAATGTTTGATCTGGCGTAGTTGTTGCGACGATAATTCCATCAATATCACTTGCGCTTATTCCAGCGTCTTCCATGGCCTTCTTTGCTGCGTTAATAGCCATATCTGATGTTGATTGATTATCACCAGCAATTGATCTTTGCTTGATACCGCTACGTTGAAAAATCCACTCATCAGAGGTATCAACTATTTTTGTTAAATCATGATTCGTCATGACTTTTTCAGGAAGGTAACTTCCACTCGAAATAATATGCGAGCATATAGGCATGGTTAAAATACTTTCTAAGCACTTTGTGAAAGGAAATTTTCCTGATCTGTAAGATGGCTTATATCACGTGCGACTTGCTGAATATAGCCCTGACGTGAAATTCTTACTGCCATTATAACAGCAGTGGAAAAACCCAAGGCATCCGCGCCGCCATGGCTTTTAATGCATAGACCGTTTAGCCCAAGAAAAACTCCGCCATTATACAACCGAGGATCCATACGGCGACCCAAGCATTTCAGAGCAAAGTAAGCAAAAAAACCGCCGATGGTGGCTAATAAATTAGAAGAAAATGATTCTTTGCAATAATGCTTCATTAGCTGACCTACGCCTTCTAATGTTTTTAGTGCAATATTTCCCGCATAACCATCACTTACGATAACGTCAATATTACCATTAGTAATGTCATTACCCTCAACAAAGCCCTTATAATCACCCGGAAAATCAATACGCGCGAGTATCTCACCCGCAGCGCGAACATGATCAGGGCCTTTTATATCTTCAGAGCCAATATTAAGCAGACCAACGCTTGGACGCTCAATCTTTTTATGAGCACGCGCAAAAATAGAGCCTAATACGGCGAATTGCACAAGATTCTCTGCGTCTACTAAAACATTTGCGCCAAGGTCAAGCATGATAACATCACCATTAACATTAGGCATAACAGAGGCTAGCGCAGGTCTGTGAATTCCCGGTACTGTCTTTAGAACTATTTTAGCAAGAGCCATTAATGCGCCAGTATTACCCGCAGAAACGATAGCTTCGGCCTCACCATTTTTAACAGCCTCGATAGCCATGCGCATACTTGTACCTTTGCTGGCACGCAGCGCAGATGAAGGCTTGTCATTGCTTTTGATTGTTTTCTCAGTGTGAAAAACCTTAGAGCATTTGCCTAAATCTTTATATTTTATTAGATGCTGGTTTATTTGGTTTTCATCACCAAATAAAAGAAAGCTAACATCAGGACGACCTTTGATAACAAGGGCAAGCGCAGGAATCACTTCGCTTGGGCCATAATCGCCACCCATAACATCAATTGAAATTCGCACCATTTCTGATGATTGGTTATCCGACAAAAAACTAGACCCCACTTAGGTTTTAAAACGCAAACTAATAAAGGTTACTAATCGCGATCTTCAATAACCTGACGGCCTTTATACATGCCAGTTTTAAGATCAACATGGTGGCGGCGTACTGGCTCACCAGTGCTTGCATCTTCTACCCAGTTCTCAACAGTTAGTGAGTCATGAGCGCGGCGCATATTACGTTTTGATTTAGTTGTTTTTCTCTTTGGTACGGCCATTGCCTTATCCTTTTATTACTTTAATTCTTTAAACTCGCTTATAGTTAGGCGAAACAAGGGTAATAACTAAAATATGCGTTCAAAGCAAGTTTTTTTTGATTATCCTTTATTTTTATTTTTTATCTTCTTTAGCTTTCCAGTCTTTAAGCGCGGCGAATGGGTTGTCATACGTTCCCTCTGGCGCATCGTCAAGCGCAGTTTCTTGGGCTTCATGCTCTGCTCCATCGGCTCTTGGATATGGATCAAGTGATAGTGATAAGCTCTGAACAACCAGCTCTCCCAGATCAATTTTACCATCAATAATATCTTCAGGGTCTTCTTGCTCTTCCATTATAGGCTGCTCATTCTTTTCTTTCTTGCTCATGCGCTCACGCTTTGCCTTAACGAAGGAAACCGCACTATTAGGATCAGCAAACCACGCATTAAACTCTTCATCTATGCTTTCTTGCACTGGCTCTACGCTTATTATGCATTTTTGTAAAACATCAGCCGAAAGCCGCCCTTTAACATGAATAATTTTATTTATGCCGTCACGCTGCATTTCAAACAAAGTCTTTAAGTTGTTGATACCATATAAATTAAGCCGCTTACATAGCGCTGGGATAACTTCCTTGGGAGGCGAGATCTCAACCTCAATAAGCCTTGTGCCTATATTCTCAGATTCAATGAAATGTGACCATTCTTGCTTAGCTGCGCTTGTATTTTTATCTGACATTATTTGACTTGCCCTCTATCATTGTAAACTCACTAATATTTTCGGTGTTTTTTAAATTATCACGCATAAATGCACATATAGCATTAACAGCGGTTTCGTCCAGCTCTTTATTACCAAGCTCCATGGCATATAGATTACGCGCAACAACCTCGCTCAAACTTGTTTGACTTAAGCCGTCAATCTCATCCCCATCAAAAGTTTCAGGAGAGATCGCCATTTGATAGTTATGCATCCGCCCGTTGAAAGCTTTCATCATTTTTTTCATATGCTTAGGTATGCCGACATCACCAATCCCCATTTCACGCAGAGTTTGATCCATGTTCTCAAACATTACATCGAACAAATCTTGCGAAAGCTCTTCATAATCTTTGCGATCCATCATGCGATTGAGGATTATAAATATGTGCAGTAATAACAAATCAAATCGACCATCAAATGTATCAGGCACGCCATAATCAGTATAAAAAACCTCGTTACGAGCATTTTCAAGTGCGCAGGCATATAAATTCCGCGCTTCTATATTTTTTTGTTTGAATAATTTGTTAAACATTAATCTTTGCTCTAGGCTTTTTCAAATTTTACATCTAAGGTTCTTTTAAGACCACTATATATAAAAGAATGGCATATAAAGAAATGAAAAATACATTTAAAATCGCATTTTGCCTATTAATATTAACAAGCACAACCGCTTGCTCGCCCGTAATCGCGCAACGTGGCAGCTTATTGGAAGACTATCAAATCACGGAAGTCAAGGTGGGTGAGCATTCCCAATCAGATGTATTGCGCCTTATTGGCTCTCCAACTACGCAATCAACCTTTAATAATAATGTTTGGTATTATATTGGGCAGGAAACTGAGAAACGGGGTATTCTTGATAGTAAAGTTGTAAAAGAGCGCATTATAATGGTGGCATTTAACGATAAAGGCATCGTAGAATCTATTAGCGAAGAATCAGGCGACCGAATGGATATCCCTTATGCGCGCACAAAAACACCAACTCATGGTAATGAGCTAACCTTCTCTCAGCAATTACTTGGAAACTTAGGGCGTTTTAATGCTCCACAGCAGTAGCAAGGTAAGGCCTTTTGAAAAATATAAAATTTAGTAAGCCTATGTATTTATTGATGGTTCTATCAACAGCTTTGCTAATTATAATTTTTAGCCTTTCTCAAAAAAACCTTGATAGATACTGCATGCGCACCTTAAAGGAGACGAACCTAAGAGATGTACTTACCCTTAACGGCGTTAACACTCTTGATCATAAGGCAAAAACTAACAGTAAACTTGATATTTTACTTCATGATGTTCATTTTAGTGGTAACACAAATGATATCCTATTGAATATCTTAGAGACTATTCTTCACGAAAGCATTATTGGTCATATTAAGTATTACATATTTACAAAATCACCTGCATATAGAAAAAAAGCCAAAGAAATAGCAAACAAATGTCCGCACCCCCCTCAATGGGAAGCCCTTCTAATTAGTAATTATGGTGTTCCAATAGAATATTTAAATATTTATTGTTCTGAAGAAAAGCTTTCGATGAGCTGCCCCATACTGGTATCTTTTCACTAAAGTGTAAGCAAAAATATATAGACTAAATTGGACGCTGCTCTACTACTTGAAGCAAAACTTCAGTCTCTACGTCATCGTCTTCCATAACATGATCCGTTATTTCATTAAGGCGCTCTTTGATTATATCGACTTGGACAATACCACCTTTCATTGCAGCATGTTCATTCAATGTGCCATACATATCTTGGATATAAGCATCTTTCAAACGAAGTTTCTTTGCCTTAACTTTATCCGCATCCATTACCCCGCCAACTTCTATAACTACGACAAGATTTAGGATTTGATAAACCCCGTCATTATCAAGAATAGGCAGAATCAAAGGATCAAGCTTCACATACTCCATAGTCCCTCCCGCAGATTTCTCTGAAGAAGCCGCCGCATATGCGCTACCCGCTGCAAACGAACAGACAATAATACTCAGTAAAAGTGTAAATATGCGCATAATCTAGCCCCTATTTTTAACAATGCATAGTAGAATGATAACAAAATATTGTTAATGATAAGTTAGATATAGATAGCATTTGAAGTAATAAAGTTTGACATATGCCTCTTAAACACTTAAATCTATATTCAAATAATATTTTAAGGGGATAATAAATGCCACAACATCAGAAGAAACTGGAGAACCACCGCTTTAAAAGAATAGGCAGCTTACTGTTACATGGCGCAAATGAACAAGCCAACGGTGTAGAAGAATGGGAAGATGGTCTTAACGATAGCATAAAAGTTAAATTTCCCTACCCAATTAGATCTGGTGATGCCATTCCTGAAATAGATCCGGATATAATAAAAATGGGAATCGTTGACGCTGTTGAAAAATGGGTTGCCCTTGATAAGGTTGGCTTAGGTGAAACCTCATATAAAGCATTAACTCTATTAATGGAAGTTGCCAGAGAATATGAAGCGATTGATGTAATAGATACCATTATCCCTATAATTGATAAGCATGAAGGTGATTTGATATCCAGAATGCATGTTCTTGATGATGAGGCTGCTATTTGGAGCATGATTCTAACAATCGCCACTTTCTCCCCCGAGCCAAGGGCTGTAGATTTCTTTACTGACTTAATCGAAGACGAGCGATTGGTATCTGATTTTGCGCCAATGGCCTTTTTCTCTTTAATGAAAGATAGGGCGATGGCCGAAAAATGGCCAGAAATAATTACATCGCTAAAACCTTACTTTGATGAATTATCAAGCCATGATGAGGGGCAAGTTATTTTAGAAGATGTAGCCCAAGAATTAATTGAAAAGACGTCCCCTCAAGCAGTAGTAGATGGTCTAAAGCGCATTGATATAGATGATCATAATTGGCTTTATGATGGTGTAACTCAATTATTAGACCCTAGATCATATAGATTCAACGTTGAAGTAAATAAAAAAGCACAATTTTTCTTTCAAAATATTCCTGATATTCCGCAAGAAACACTAGATCCCAATTAACGCACTAAAGTTGCAACCTTATCCAGCACGCCATTTACAAATGAGACTTGGCCTTTTTCATAAAAACTATGGGTAACGTTCAGGTAATCATCAATAATAAGCGCGGTATCGATATCTTGATGGCAGAGCAGTTCACCTATTCCGCAAAGAAGTATCGCCTTTAATAGCGGTTCCATTTCTTTTTCTGGTGGTGGCGGAGTTATAATAACCTCATCCGAGGCATCGCCCTCTTCTGGTTCAGGAGTTATGCTTACAGGGACTTCCTTCTTATTAATATTAGCCTCCAGCAGCTCATTCACTTCTACTCTACGCGCATCAAGGCTTTGCAATATGCGTTTAAACAACGCGCCTTGCGGCTTGACGATTTTCTGCTCGTCATTTTCTTCCATGTCCAAATCAACCTCAAGGCCACGCTCAAGATATTCATGAACCACGGCAGCAATAGGTTTCTGGTTTTGCAAATTTTGATAATAAGCCTGAACAGCCATCAAACGCGCGGATAGATCTTTATTGTTATTTGGTTTTTTATTAGACATTTAACTCTCGTTTCACTTCAAAAAGCCCAAAAGCAGCATTAGCCGCCACAGCTCCCTTATTCTTTTGCGCGGGATCAGAGCGCACAATAGCTTGCACAAAAGTGTCACAAGTTAAAATACCATTACCGATGGCTAGGCTATGCTCCAGCGATAGCTTTGATAACCCATCCGCGCTTACATTACAAACGATATCGTAATGCGAGGTTTCTCCGCGGATAACGCAGCCTAACGCCACAAAGCCATCGAACGCAAGATTGGATACGCTGTGAGTTTCTTTCCTCATTGAACCATATTTAATTATGGTGGGAATTTCCAGCGCTCCGCTTGCCTCGAATATCTCATATGTTGCGCGTTTTTCATCTAACACAGCTTTTGCGCCAGCAAGCAAATTATCTGAAATCTCTTTATAATATGGCGATACAACAATCATGAAATGCGGCATTATAATTCCTTCTTAAGATATTGGTTTTTGACCATGAATGTGAAGATTATAACCATCCAGACCAATGATATTTTTGGGACTGTTAGAGAGTAAAACCATATTACGCACGCCTAAGTCCAGCAGAATTTGCGCACCAATTCCATAATCTCGCAAAACTTTATCATTTGGCCTTGTATCTCTAATAAGTTTTTCAGAAAGACGAGTGGCATTAGGCGGGCGCAGCAATACAATTACTCCGCGCCCTTCTTTTTCAATCATTTGCATAGCTTTTTGCAAATCACTATCTTGATTACCCCCAAGAACATCCCCAATTATATCCACAGCGTGCATCCGCACCAAAACAGGATCATTATTGCTGTTCGATATATCACCCTTAACAAGGGCTATATGCTCGGCATATTCAATTTCGGAGATATAAAGATGGAGGTTAAACTCTCCGCCAAAACGAGATGTAAATTTCTCTTCATGGATAGATTTAACCATGATTTCAGTGCGCCTACGGTGCGCGATAAGATCGGCAATAGTTCCAATTTTCAAATCATGTTTAGTAGCAAATAGCGCAAGATCATCAAGACGCGCCATAGTGCCATCATCATTCATAATCTCGCAAATAACGCCTGCACCGCTAAAGCCTGCAAGCTTTGATAAATCCACGGCGGCTTCTGTATGACCTGCGCGAACAAGCACTCCGCCCTCCCTCGCCAAAAGCGGGAATACATGACCTGGTGTGGCGATATCATCAGGGCCATTATCAGGGTTAATAGCATCTTGAATGGTCTTGGCGCGATCTGCCGCAGAAATACCTGTTGTTACGCCCTCTTTTGCTTCGATTGAGACGGTAAAAGCCGTGCGGTGCTGCGCGTTATTCCCGCGCCCCATAAGCTGTAGCCCCAAGCGATCAACCATAGCCTCTTCCATTGGCAGACAAATAAGCCCGCGGGCATCCTTTGCCATGAAATTAATGTTTTCAGCCGTGGCCATTTGCGCCGCGATGATAAGATCACCCTCATTCTCTCGGGTCTCATCATCGACAATAATAACAGGCTTGCCGCGTTTCATATCTTCTATAATTTCATCAATAGATGATAAAATATCTTGTTCTTGTTTCATCAATGCTTCACCCATTTTTCTGCAATCCTTCGCATTCAATCTGCCTGACAATATAACGCGCCAGCATATCGATTTCTATATTTATATAATCACCCACTATGCGATCACTCAATGTAGTATTATTCCAAGTATGGGGGATAATATTAACACCAAAGCCCGCGTCATCAACCTCATTAACCGTCAGTGATATCCCGTCAATAGTAATAGAACCCTTAGCCGCAAGATAGCTCTCCATTTGTGGGGGAATAGCGATCTTAATGCGCCTAGAATCACCTTCTTTTGTTATTTCTAAAATTTTTGTCGTTGCATCAACATGCCCCGATACAAAATGCCCTCCAATTTCATCGCCTACTTTAAGAGATGGCTCAAGATTGATGCGGCTCAAGACACGCCATGTGCCAATAATGGTTTTACTCAAAGTCTCCGCAGAAACATCAACAAAAAAGCTGTTATCACTTTTATTTACTACAGTTAGGCAGCACCCAGAACAGCTAATTGATGCTCCTATTTGAATCTTGGATAAATCCATATTAGTTTCAATCTCAATTTG
>JAMONE010000173.1 GCA_027066695.1 Micavibrio sp.
CATTTCCCTGAGAGGCTCTCGCTGGATATCAAATAACACAGTTTAATGAACAGTCTCTATAGTAATTTTAAGCGCATGTGATACGCATGCTGCGGATAGAAATCATGCCACTACTGCAAATGGCTTTTTATCTTTAGGGGCGAGAGCTGTCTTGTCTTCTGTGTTTCCTCTAAACGCTGTTCATGCAGCAAGCTTCACAGCCCGACTTTTGCATAGAGTGGCTATTTACATTCCTTCGGCAATCAAGACCTTTGGCAGGGCGGTGACATGGAATGAGATAATTTCAGGTATGATTAGAATGCAGCTTTTGACAGATTTTCTAAGCCACCTTGAAGATAAAAACCACATTACCGGAGAAATTTATAAGAAAGTTCATCTTGAAGGAAACATGGCAATCAACAGCGATCACCCAGATCCCTTTAAACTGGTTATAGATTTGCTGGTTTCGTCATACTCTATTGAACAAAATACCGTCGATAAAGCTCTAGAGTTAGTAATAGCAAATTCTAGTGCAATTAGTTATCTTCATATGGGTCGTCCAGAAACAATTTTGATTGATACTGAAGAGCGATTAAAGCAGCAAATAGTTGAAGTTTTTGGTGCCAATAAAGACAAAGGTTAAAGGTTTCATTGGTAGTAAGTGTGGTATCAAAAGCGATGACTCTTGGTAAACTTATTTAATATCAGTTACTTAGGTCTTCGGTTCGAATCCCGTACGGTACCATTTATTTCTACTGCTAACTTTTAAGCTGTTTTTAAATTGATATTTGCCAAAGCTCTGACCTGGCAACAGTTTAACGGATAATTTTTTATGCGACATTCTGACTTTGCTTAAAATTCACAGGCGACATATAATTATTAGCTGAATGGATCTTGATGCGATTATAAAAAACTTTCAGCTACCGCGTTGTCCTAGCAATCACCCTGCTTTATTTAAGCTTAAATATTTCCTCTAATTATAGTGATAAACACTCTTTATTGTAAAGAAAAATATTATTTGCGTAAAATTACTTAAAAGGCTTTAGTATCAGGAAATAGCAGTCTATACTCGATTCCTTAAGTTAAGAATTTAAAAAATGGAGTATTTACGTGGCTGGAAGTGTCAATAAAGTAATTTTGGTTGGGAATTTAGGGGCTGATCCTGAGGTTCGCACAATGCAATCTGGTGATAAAATGGTTAATTTGTCTATTGCCACCTCGGAAAGCTGGAAAGATAAAGCAACGGGCGAGCGCAAGGAAAAGACGGAGTGGCATCGCGTTGTTATCTTTAACAAAGGGCTTGTAAATGTATGTGAAAACTACCTGAAAAAAGGTGCTAAGGTTTATATTGAAGGTCAAGTTGAGACTCGTAAGTGGCAGGATCAAGCCACAGGTCAGGATAAATACACAACTGAGATAGTGCTTCGTCCATTTCGTAGCGAGCTAACGATGCTTGATTCGCGTAATTCTGGTGGCGGTCAGTCATTTAATGATGGCGGTAATGCTAGCTATGGTGGCGGCGCTCCTGCGAAACAGCAACAGCAGCAAGCAGCCCCTGTTGATGCTATGGATGATGAAATTCCATTTTAGTATAGATTAAAGAAAGATCGTAATATGAAATATTTAAGTAATTTTGCATTATTAGCAAGTGTTTTTGCTGTGATGGCTTTTTCATCGGCTGCTATTGCGGAAGGTGACGCGGTTAATGCTGACGACTTTCTTAATCAGCAACCTGCTAAAAGCTCTCCTGCCGCTGTAAGCCAAGCTCCCAAGGAACTTGGTGAAGTTGAAAAAGGCATTGCGCAGGCAAAGGCCGAGCTTGAAGATAAGAAAATCCTCAAGCAAAAGATAGACCTAGCTAGGAAAATGCATGAAATTCGCCCAACAAGAGATCAAATTGATTCCGCCGTTGCGCGTGCGTCTATGGCTTTGCCGTCATATGACCGTAAGGGGTTTGTTGATTCCATGTCTATGATGCTTAATTATAATGCGATTGAGCGTATATCTATTGATGCTATGATTGAAACCTACACATTGCTAGAGCTTACCTCTATGGTGGAATATTACAGTAAGCCTGAGGCATTGAGTGCATCAAAGAAAGTGATAAACTGGGCATCAATCGTGCAGCCTGAAATTATCTCCATGATTGATAAAGCTTTGATGCGTATCAAAACAGGGCAGTAATAATATGATTTATAAAACATAAACAATTGAAGTAAAAATATGAGCGACGATATTACAAAAGACAGCATGGAAGAAGTTTTTCCTAAAATAGCACTAGAAGAGGAGATGAAGCAGTCTTACCTCGATTATGCGATGAGCGTTATCGTTTCGCGTGCGCTGCCAGATGTTAGGGATGGTCTAAAGCCTGTGCATCGCCGCATACTTTATGCAATGCGCGTTGGGGGATATACTTCGGACAAGCCATATAAGAAATCTGCCCGCATAGTCGGAGATGTAATGGGTAAATATCACCCACATGGAGATCAGGCGATTTACGATTCGTTAGTACGCATGGCGCAACCTTGGTCACTGCGCTTGCCGTTGATTGATGGGCAAGGTAACTTTGGCTCTATGGACGGGGATAGCCCTGCTGCTATGCGTTATACAGAAGCGCGACTTCAAAAAGCTGCGGAATCTGTGCTGGAAGACATGGATAAGGAAACTGTTGATTTCCAGCCTAACTACGATGAAACAGAGCGAGAGCCAGTTGTCCTGCCATCTCGTATTCCAAATCTATTGGTAAATGGCGCGGGCGGTATTGCTGTTGGTATGGCTACTAACATCCCGCCGCATAATTTGTGTGAGGTGGTGGATGCTTGCTGCGCTATGGTTGAAAATCCTGATATGACCACGGAAGAGCTTATCGAGATTATTCCTGGCCCTGATTTTCCGACTGGCGGACAAATTTTAGGCCGTCAAGGTATACAATCCGCTTATCACACGGGTAATGGCTCGGTTAAGATGCGCGCAAAAACCTCTTATGAGGAGCATGGTAAGCGTGAGGTTATTATTGTTCATGAAGTCCCTTATCAGGTTAATAAAAGCAAATTGATGGAGCGTTTGGGCGAGGTTGCCCGCGAGAAAATCGTTGAAGATATCCACGAAGTGCGCGATGAATCAGATCGTGACGGCGTGCGCGTTGTTGTTGAGCTTAAGATCGGTGCTAATGCGGATGTTGTGCTTAATCAGCTATTTAAATACACATCTTTGCAAACAAATTTCTCGTGCAATATGGTGGCTCTTCATAATGGTAAGCCACAAACAATGCTTATCCGTGATATGGTTAAGGCATTCGTTGCATTCCGTGAGGAAGTTATAACCCGCCGTACAATTTACGAGCTTGGCAAAGCGCGTGATCGTGCGCATGTCTTGGCTGGTTTGGCTGTTGCTGTTGCAAATATTGATGATATTATCGCACTTGTGCGTAACGCACCTAACCCAACGGCTGCGCGTGAGGAGCTATTGGCAAAGAACTGGCCTGCGCTTGATATCGCGCCGTTAATCGCGCTAATTGATGATCCAGAGCATTTTGTAGCAGATGACGGCACATATAAGATGTCTGAAATTCAAGCCAAAGCTATTTTGGACTTGCGCTTACATAAATTAACAGGGCTAGAGCGCGGTAAAATCGGTGATGAGCTTAAAGAAATTACAGATTTAATTGCAGAATTACTTTCTATACTTGGTTCTCGTGAGCGTATGTTAGAGGTTCTGGTCGAAGAGCTTCATGATGTGAAGGCTCGCTTTGGCACTCCGCGCCGCTCAGAGCTTATAGACGCTGAATTTGAGGTCGATATCGAAGACCTTATCCAGCGTGAAGATATGGTTGTGACTATAACGCATGGTGGATATGTTAAGCGCGTTCCTCTTGATACTTATCGTGCGCAGCGTCGTGGCGGAAAAGGGCGATCTGGAATGGCAACTAAGGATGAGGATTTTGTATCCGATCTATTTGTGGCAAGCACCCATACGCCGATTTTATTCTTTACCTCGCGCGGGATAGTTCACCGCATGAAAGTTTACCAGCTTCCCCTTGCTACGCCGCAAAGCCGTGGTAAGGCACTTGTCAATTTGCTACCGTTAGAAAAGGGCGAGAACGTCAATGTTTACCTAAGAATGCCCGAAGATGAAGAAGTCTGGAACGAGCTGGATATAATGTTTGCGACTTCACATGGATCTGTGCGCCGTAATAAGCTATCTGATTTTAAGAATATTCGTGCAAATGGCCTTATAGCTATGAAGCTTAGTGATGATGAAAGCTTGGTTTCTGTGAATATTTGCCGCGAGGATGAGGATGTGATGCTCGCCACGCGCATGGGTAAGGCTATTCGCTTCCCTGTTACTGATGTACGTGTGTTTGCCAGCCGTAACTCCACTGGTGTGCGCGGCGTTAAAATGAAGGATGCTAAGGATGAAGTTATATCGATGTCTATCTTGAAGCATATCGACGTTACCCCTGATGAGCGTAACGCCTATCTCAAAATGGCTAGTCAGATGATTGGTGAAGATGCAGAAGGCATGGACATTGAGGAAACAAGCTTCGAGCTTTCTCAGGAACGTTTCCAAGAAATGCTGGAGAGTGAGCAAATTGTCTTGAGCGTATCTAACAAAGGCTTTGGCAAGCGTACGTCCGCATATGAATATCGTGTATCCAATCGTGGTGGTATGGGCGTTGCCAATATGTCTTTGACCAAGAAAAATGGCGGCGAAGTTGTTGCCACTTTCCCTGTGACCGATTCGCACCAAATCATGCTGGTGACTGATGGCGGGCAGCTAATTCGTACTCCTGTTGAGAATGTGCGCACTACTGGAAGGTCTGCGCAGGGCGTTACTATCTTTAAGGTGGGCAAGGATGAAAACGTAGTTTCCGTTGCTTGGCTGGTTCAAGATGAAGACGATGAGGAGGATAGCAGCGATGAATGCAGTAGCGAGCTGCCTGCTTCCGAAGAAAATGCAGAGTAATTTACGGTGAGCAATCAAGGTAAATTCATAGCTGGCATCTATCCTGGTACTTTTGACCCTGTAACAAAGGGTCATTTGCACCTGATACGCCGCGCTAGTCTTATGGTGGATAAGCTTATAGTCGCCGTTGCTGATAGCCCGAAGAAAGAGCCTTTCTTTTCCTATGATGAGCGCGTAGACATGCTTCAGGAGGATATCTCTAACTTACCTGAAAAGGGGTGCGAGATAGCGGTACTGCCATTCAATAAGCTACTGATTCATTTTGCCCGCGATGTTAACGCAACACTTATTTTCAGAGGGCTTCGCGCGGTTTCCGATTTTGAATATGAATTTCAAATGACGGGCATGAACTCAAAACTTGATCCCGAAATCGAGACTGTATTTCTTATGGCCTCAGATAAATGGCAATTCGTTTCATCATCCTTCGTTAAAGAGATTTCAAGCCTCAATGGCGACGTCAGCGAATTCGTAACTCCGCAGGTTTTAAACAAATTAAATAAAAAATTTGAAAAACAAAATTGAATACTTGACGAATGCGCGTGAAATACATATTGTGCATCAACTTAAACGGCCTAGCCGTTTTTCTATGGTAAGATCGCTTAGCTCAGCTGGTAGAGCAACTGACTTTTAATCAGTAGGTCGAGGGTTCGAATCCCTCAGCGATCACCACTTTTTCCCCAATCATTCCAATACCTTAGCCCGTATATTTAAAATTCTTAAAATCACTAAATTAGCTCGGGCTACTCACTGGGCTACTCAAAAGAAAATCGAGATTTCTCCCGATTTTTAGTATTCAGCAATATTTGTGGATAACTTTGTTCTAGTCAGCTTGGCGGTACATATGTGGATTCTTGATCCACTCATGTAAATCTTTCAGGTGGAATGCTTTTCGGATGGCGTTGCTTCTACGGGATAGTTTGCGTGGTTTTGGAAAAGTGCCACGTGCAATGCGGCGATTAATCTCTTGGCGTGAGATGCCGCATAATTTCACGGCCAGCTTAATCGGGATTAGCGCATTAGATTGAATCATTAGCGCAGCAGTTACTTGCGCTTCAAAGTCTGCCTTGATGCTCTTGTCATTAAAAGTAGTTTCCATGGTGCAATCCTTTCACGAAGTATCATGTGCGGCATTGCCGCAACTGTCTTTACTGCACCCATGTTTGAAAAAAGAGGTCTATGCATGAATATGCTGTGGCCTGTGCTCTCGGATGATAGCCACGCCTCTAATACCAGACTACGCCGACATATTTAATATCTCGTTAATATTTATTGAAAACCGTTGCATTTGGCCGTTTGTAGCGTTTGTTTGAGTTATTTATATGCTCCTTTGTCAGAGCTAAAAGCCAAATCTTTCTCGTCCCTTTTTTGTGAATACTGCCATACAGTCGATCCGCATCAAATATTTTTTCCCGCTAGCTCAGCTAAGCCGCGCACGGCTAAGCTTTTCTACGCAGTCCCCCACAAAATTATTGGACACGCCTCGCGCTACTGACTGGCCTTTTGTTTTCACAAGGTACGGAAATAGTTTCGGCCTAAAAATAAAGCAAAGGAGCTTTGAAATGAATACTCAAAAATCAAAAGACAATAAACCAACCCATTACGTCCGCACATTGGTTGGTCACGGTGAAAATTCTCACTTTGAAACTATTGGCGTAGCGTGGGCGGCTGAAGGCAAAGAAACATACGTCAAACTGCACGGAACGCAAATCATTGATAGAGGTTTTTATATCCTTGCCAATGGCGCAAAAGCTAATCAGGAGAGCGGCCAATAGGCCACTCTTTTTACAAGGAAAGGATATTCATCATGGAAAGCAAGAATTATGAAATTGAATGGGAAGGCATCAAGATATCGATCAACCACACTCATAAACGTTGGGGCGTTATTGAGCATCTAGAGATCAGGTCAATTGACCCAGAAAATGCAGTATTGCCGATTACTGATACGGGCTATAAATCTCACTTCATGGTAGATGAACGTCTTAATCAGTACGCTTCACCAGTGGACTATGTTCGTGAATGGTTGGAATTTGAAGCCACTAAGCCCGCGTGGAAATCTAGCCAAGAAAATTCACGTCAGTATTCATTGTTCTGATTGTGCATCAACCAGCCCAGCCAGAAAATCAGCAAAAGGGATGATATTCTGGTTCGTGCTGGCTTCTTCCAGCGCAGCCATATAGGGCTTGCGTTGCTCCACGGGAACAATTGTCCATGGATAGCCGCCACCAGCCAGCATGACATTCATTAAAAACCTCCCCATGCGGCCATTGCCATCCATATAAGGATGGATATAAACGAAAAAGTAATGCCCCAGCACAACGCGCACGGACGGCTCTTTCTCAGCTTGTAGAAGCTCAAAGAAGGCAGGGATAAGCTCGCGCACGGCCTCATAGTTTGGGGGGACATGTTTAGAGCGGCGAATATATACTGGGTGGTTGCGATAGCCCGCTAAATCCGTAGCTTTGAGAATGCCAGCCGTTACACTGGGGGCGAACAATTCCCGATACCAGCCGCTATGATCTTTTTCAGCCGTTATGCCAGACGGGGATTTATCCAGCACTTTTTCAATGCTCTCTTTTACTGCCTGAAAAGCCAGCCAGTATCCTCTTGCAGCAAGAGCATTTCGGTGTTCTTGATCCTGTGCGTTCTTGTCAGGGTTCCAATCTCCTGAGCTAACCTTTTCGATAAGCTGCTCACTCACACGGTATCCTTCAATGGATAGAGAGTGGTAGGCATCGGTAATGAAAATATCATCAACGCGGCTAAGGTAGGATTGTGCATCAATCGGAAGAGTAGGCGCGCAAGGGAAGCGTTCCAGCACATCCCCGCGCATTGCTGCCCAGCTCATACGCAGGCGGTTTACATACGGAGATGTTTCACGTGCGTTAAAGATGATAGATGGAGTGTCTTCAAAAGGGTCGTTTTCGCTTACTGTGTATCCAGCAGATTCCATTGACGCAATGATATTGTCGGCAATATTGTCACGACCAATATTGCGAAAGGCTCCAGCTAAACGACCAGCAACCTTGCTGTGTCCGCCATTTAGTAGACGATGAAGGATTTCAGAGGCATCCGATATCATTGCCAAGGCGGCGCGCATCTCAATTGGGCGGGATAAAAAATGGCTAGGTGCGCAGCTAACCAAAGCGGCGGGCAGGCTCATGATCTGAATGCCGTCTTTAGTTTGCAGATCTTGCTTGTCTGGCAATTTCAAACGAATGTCAAAAATTGATGTATCGTGGAGCAGGAATA
>JAMONE010000174.1 GCA_027066695.1 Micavibrio sp.
AACCATAACCGCGCAAGCGCCAGAACCGCAAGCCTGCGTCATACCAACGCCGCGCTCCCATGTTTTTTGAATTAGGTGAGTTTTATCAATTACCTGCACAAACTCTACATTAGTGCGATCAGGGAAAGTCTCGTGAGTCTCGAAATACGTCCCCAGCTTTTCCACAGAGATACCCACAAAGTTATCCACAAAAAACACGCAGTGCGGATTACCCATATCAACGCTCACGGGATTACTAACGCCCCCGCGCGACAGATCAAGATCACGCACATCCTTCGCCGCGCCCATATCAATTTCAACCAAAAGATCACCCTTTTTCTTGGCCTTCAATATACCGCCGACAACCTCGATAGAGCATTCATCACTGCCCTTCTCACTCATAATAATATCAGCAACGCAGCGCGTAACATTCCCGCAAGCTCCGCTTTCCGAGCCATCAGCATTAAAGAAGAACGCCGCTATATCCGCTTTTTCGCTCTCATCCATTATAGTGATAAGGTCGCAACCCACCCCCCAACGGCGATCAGCAATCAACGCCATATCATCCGCCGTTAAGAATATATTTTGCTCCCGCGCATCGAATATGACAAAGTCATTACCTAAGCCATGCATTTTCCTAAATTTCATTGTACATCTCCAAACCATTATACTTTAAAATGCACGGCTTATTTTTTAAAAGCAAACAAAGCGATGCTTTGCTTTGCCCATGCATTTTCCTAAATTTCATAATAACCACTCCCTTACTACGTAGCATTCCCGAGAAATCGGGAATCCATTTCACCAATACAGCCAATGCATCTCCGATCAAGTCGGAGATGCTTAAATTTTGTTCGGATGACAAATTACTTGACATCTAGCGCACATAAGCATAGTTTAACGCAAATTTCCACTGAAAAGCTGTTTTTTCAGTGCTTAACGGTACACCGCATTCGGCGAATTTACGCTCAATGTGGCTATTTAGGTTATATATGTTTGATTCATTAAGTGAAAAATTAGGCGGAGTATTTTCAAAGCTAAGGGGCAAAGCTTCTTTGAGCGAGAATGATGTTATGGCAGTTAGCCGTGAGATCCGCGTTGCTTTGCTGGAAGCCGACGTAGCCTTGCCCGTTGTTAAAGAATTTATCTCTACTATTAAAGAGCAAGCCACAGGGCAAAAAGTTATAAAAGGCATCAATCCCGCTCAGCAAATCATCAAAATTGTTCATGATGCACTTGTCGAAATGCTCGGCTCTGAGCATTCAGAGCTACAATTTGCAACTTCGCCTTGCGCATATATGATGGTTGGCTTGCAAGGCTCGGGTAAGACTACGTCTACCGCGAAAATTGCTAAAATCCTGACCGAGAAGAATAATAAAAAAGTTCTTATGGCATCGCTTGATGTTTATCGTCCTGCCGCGCAAGAGCAGCTTAAAATTCTTGGTGAGCAAATAAATGTTGCGACCCTGCCGATTAAAGAAGGTCAAAAACCTCTCGATATAGCGCGACGCGCAATGGATACCGCTCGCAAGGAAGGCTATGACGTTGTCATGCTTGATACGGCTGGGCGTTTATCGATTGATGAAGAGCTTATGGCCGAGATCGAAGCTATCAAGAAATTCGCTAAACCTGTTGAGACGCTGCTTATTGCGGACGCTATGACTGGGCAGGATGCGGTAAACACTGCCAAGATATTTAATGAGCGCGTAGAGATCAGCGGAATTATGCTAACTCGCGTTGATGGTGATGCACGCGGCGGTGCGGCTATGTCAATGAAAGCCGTGACAGGTAAGCCCATCAAACTGCTTGGCACAGGCGAGAACTGGACGGAAGTAGAAGCTTTCCACCCCGAGCGTATAGCTGGCCGAATATTAGGAATGGGTGATATCGTATCGCTAGTTGAAAAAGCCGTTGACGTTGTAGATCAAGAAGATGCCGCAAAAATGGCGAAAAAGCTCAAAAAAGGGCAATTCGATTTTAACGACCTTCTAATGCAAATTCAGCAAATGAATAAAATGGGTGGCATGGGAAACCTTATGAAGATGATGCCGGGATTAAGCTCTATGGCGGGTAAGCTTGAAGAAGCTGGCATGGATGATAATCTTATCAAAAAACAAGAAGCCATAATTTATTCTATGACTAAAAAAGAACGTAGCAAACCTGAACTGCTTAACGCATCACGTAAAAAACGTATCGCTGCTGGCTCAGGCAGTAGCGTTCAAGAAGTTAACATGATCGTCAAACAGCAAAAGCAAATGCAAATGATGATGAAAAAAATGCGCAAAATGGGCAAAGGCCAGATGATGGGCATGATGAAAAGCATGATGGGCGATAAAGCTGGTGAACTTGAGCTTATGGCGCAAAGCATGGATCCTG
This sequence comes from Micavibrio sp., assembly GCA_027066695.1. Classification (GTDB taxonomy): domain Bacteria; phylum Pseudomonadota; class Alphaproteobacteria; order Micavibrionales; family Micavibrionaceae; genus UBA1672. The sequence goes on from JAMONE010000174.1 coordinate 2,353, forward strand.
ACGCTCTTGGCGCAGATATGGCCACCGCAACAAGCAGCCCATTAGGCGCAAATCCTTTCGCTACGGGCGGCTCTATGTCTGGTGGAATGGGCGCGATGGGCGGCGGAATGCCCGCACTATCACGCGGCGGTACTAAGAAAAATCGGAAGAAGAAGAAGAAAAGATAATTTTAATATTTTATAACTGATTATTTAAAGCTAAAGGAGAAAAAACATGGCACTATCAATCAGACTATCAAGAGGTGGACGTAAGAAGCGCCCATTCTACCGCATTGTTGTTGCGGATAAACGTATGCCGCGCGATGGGCGTTATATCGAGAAATTGGGTACTTACAACCCACTTTTGGAAGATAGCAACGAAAACCGCGTACAGCTTGTAGAAGATCGCATTAAATACTGGCTTGGCGAAGGCGCACAACCATCAGAGCGCGTTGCGATTTTCCTTGGTAAAGCTGGGCTTATAGATATGCCAGCAGTGCCAAACCGCCCGAACAAGGCTGAGCCTTCTGAAAAGACAAAGCTGAAACTCGCTGATAAGCAAGAAAAGCTTGAAGCTGCAAAAGAAGCTGCTAAAGCTGCTGAAGCTGCTGAAGAAGACGCAAAGGAAGCTGCTAAAGCTGAAGAAGCTCCTGCTGCTGAATAATTATAAAACAATGTCATTTCGAACATGAAATAGAGAAATCTTTTTAAGATATCTCCGCTTCGCATCGAGATGACATTTGGCAAAATGTGAGTGAAAATGAAAAACACTAAAAAGCGCATTTGCATTGGCAAGATATCCTCTTCGCATGGCGTTAAGGGGCTGGTTAAAATTGCGCCATTTGGCATAGATACCAGCCTTTTAAACGGCGAGCTATACACCAGCGAAACAGGAAATGATACGCTCAACATCACGCTGAAAAACTCTATGGGTAAGCATATCCTCGCGCAAATTGAGGGTGTAACCTCACCCGAGCAAGCAAAAACGCTCAAATGTTCACTATATGTTTCACGTGAAACATTGCCAGAAATTGATAATGACGATGAATTTTACATCGAGGATCTCAAGGGCTTAGACGTTATAGACAGCAATAACGAAACGGTTGGTAGCATAATAGCTGTGCAAAATTACGGCGCAGGCGACTTACTCGAAATAAAGCCCAAAGCTGGCGGTTCATCTTATTTTGTTCCATTCCAAGATGAGTATGTAAACAACATAAGCCTCAAAAACAAATGTGTAACAATTGAAAATGCACAAGATTTTATAATAGAGTAATATCATGCATTTTAACCTACTTACCCTATTCCCCGAAATGTTTCCCGCCAGCCTCGGCCAATCATTAAGCGGCAAGGCGTTGAGCAAAAACACATGGTCATACGAAACCATAAATATCCGCGACTTTGGCTTAGGCACTCACAAAAGCGTCGATGACACGCCATTTGGCGGCGGCGCAGGCATGGTTATGCGCCCAGACATAATCGAAAACGCCCTGCTCTCAATCCCAAAGCAAAAGCAAGGACGCAAAATATATATGAGCCCGCGCGGAACGCCGCTAAGCCAAGAATTAGTGAAAGAATTATCAACCGAAGAAAGCTTAACCATACTCTGCGGACGCTATGAAGGCGTTGACCAGCGCGTACTTGATGCTCATGAGTTCGAAGAAATATCCATCGGCGATTATGTTCTTTCAGGCGGAGAGCCTGCCGCGCTAATCGTTATGGACGCATGTATAAGGCTGCTGCAAGGGGTAATGGGAAATTCCGCAACCCCTGATGAGGAAAGCTTTTCCAATGGCCTACTTGAATATCCGCATTACACCAAGCCAGCAATATGGAATAATCTGGATGTGCCAAAAGTTCTAACCTCTGGCCATCATGCAAATATAAAAGCATGGCAGCAAGAGCAATCAGAGGAAATAACCAAGCATCGCCGCCCTGATCTTTGGAAAATATATAAGAAATAGCTTGTAATACCCGCTCATATATTATAAAAAAGCTTCGAATTGGAGTAATCCGTTAATTAAAAACGCAAAAAACATTGAGCATCGCTCATATATAAGGATAAATACCATGAATATAGTAGAAAAATTTGAAGCTAAACAGCTTGCAAAATTACAAGAAACCAAAGAAATCCCTAGCTTCGGCCCAGGTGATACCGTTAAAGTAAACGTGAAAATTAAAGAAGGTACGCGCGAGCGTATTCAAAGCTATGAAGGTGTTTGCATCTCTCGCGAGGGCGGCGGCATCAATGAAAACTTCACAGTTCGCAAAATCAGCTATGGCGAAGGCGTTGAGCGTGTATTCCCACTATGGAGTAACCGCATTGATTCGATTGAGCTAATAAGACGCGGCAGGGTTAAACGCGCTAAGCTTTATTACTTGCGCGATCGTCGCGGTAAATCAGCACGTATTGCCGAGCGTACAACTGGCCATGATATTGATAAATCACCAGCTAAAAAGGTGAAAAAAGCCAAGAAAGCTAAAAAGGCAGCTACTAAGTAACGGCTCTTTAAACACCGATACTCCCTTTATAAACCACATAATCATGCGGGATATAACACCTGTGCGTGATCACAAGACCGCGTAGATAGTCGCGTCTATTGCTGCTCGCGATGACAACAATCGCGCTGCATCATTGTACGGCTCGTCCGTGTAATGATGGGGTCCGTGTAATGATGGGGAAGGTGGATGTCTTATTTTAACTGGCCCCATTATAAAACCAAGCAACTCGAAAGCCGCTTGGTTCATAAACTCTAGATATTAAAAACAGAAATGTTAGAAGTTGTAACGCATTTTTAATGATCCTATATGAGATTTATAATCTGATTTCACTTCAAGATCATAATCAGCACTGAATGTTAAGCCATTATCGTTCATGAAATCAACGCCAGTTCCAATTTCAAAAGATGTTTTTTCAATTCCAGCACCTTCGGATCGAAATGTTGTTGCTATACCAGAAAAGTTTGAGGTGGACTGCTGCTCATCTCCGATAAAGTCGTGTGCGATAGCCAGTTTCAGCTCAGGACGTATTTTTAGTCGGTCAGAGGAAAATGTTTTTGCAACATTCACACCGATTTTAGCTTCGAGTTGGTCTGAGTCTTCTTGTTGAACATCTAGATTCATGGCACCAGCACCTCTTTCACTATAATCATCCAAAGTGTTATGCGCATATGTCAGTGCAACATTTGGCGTAAGCTCTACACCGCCCTCAAGTAAAAGAACGCGCCCACTAGAAACTTTTGCAATGTAAGTTTTACCATCAAAGTCAGCTTTGGCTGTAGAGGAGAGCGTTGGGATATCTCGACTTGTATTATATTTGTTGTAAGCAACACCGACTATACCATCAACGTAGTAGCTGTTTTTGCTCCAAGATCCGTAAAGATTAACTTGGTAAGAATCAACATCCGTGCTCTTTAAGCCAGAATTATTATCAATTTCAGTGTTTCCGTATGAGCCACTTAAGCCAATGATGGCGTTGTTTCCAACTTCTTTATCAATACCAAAGGCAATACCATATGTATCCGCATCATACCCATTAACACCTTCTATGTTTTCCTGTTTAGCCGTTCCGCCATACCCCTGAAACCACACACCAACGTTAGTTAAAGCATCACCAGAGGATAGGCCTGTTCCCCTTGCCCCTGTTAAACGTGATCCAGCAACATCAACAGATTGAGTTGTTGCACCGATAATACCTTGAGTCAGGCTGTTATCGGTTGCAGGCGTTCCTGATTCCAAAATTACATTGGCCTCCTCAAAACTATTAGAGTCAATAATTGCATCAACAAATGTTTCCACCTCGGTTCCGTTATCCGTTCCAGCAGCTCCGATTATTTCTAAGGCATCCCCAAGTGAGGAGGAATTTGCATCATCACCGACAACATCAAGAGTTGATCTGGAGGCGACTAAAACCAAATCAGATCCTCCAGTTGTTGTGAAGGTTAGTAATCCAACTTTATTGTTACCGCCGCTGTTAATATCAATGTTACCACCAGTTATAGCTGTAACAGCCGCACCACCCGCACCATCGACAAGAGTATAAGTTGTTCCGTCTGCAATATATTCTGTGGAAGTGAAATCTATATCAAGTAATGATCCCGCCGCGACGGTTGCCACGCTGCCAACGGCAAGGCTCCCAACATCAGCAACGTCTTTGCCTGTAATGTTAACACCAAGTGTATCGCCTGCATTCATTGTGAAAACACCAGATACGACATGCGCACCATCTTGAATGTCAACACGGCTGTTTGCAACACCCCCAATAATCAAGTTACCCGTAATAATTCGGTTCGTTGAGCCAAAGTCAATTTCACCAGAGTCAACATTGACGTTTGTGGCAGTGATGTTTGCGCCAAGGGTTAGCTTTGCCGCATTACCGATTTCAACTTCAGTTACTGTTGAACCAGTACCGATGGCCATATTCGTGTGGTTGTCGTCAATATGAAATTGACCCGCACCATCTGTTGTTCCCGTAAAAGTACCGCCGCTGTATGTGAAGACTTGGGAGACGTTTCCTAAGGTTACATTCCCCGTCAATGTACCTGTTGTAACATCGAGAGCACCTGTTGCGCTTGACCCTAGATTGACCGCACCGATAAGTGTTCCGCCATTGATATCAATGTTCGTGTCACCAGATGTTGTCGAGATGTTACCAGTCACTATACCGCCAGTCACGCCCACAACCAAATTACCCGTCGCGGTCGAGATATTACCGTTTATGGTTGCTGTGTCCGCATTCAAAACGTCCATCAAGCCTGCCGTCCCATTTATGCGCCCAGTTATCGCTCCAGAGCCTGTGTTATCAAGATCCACCGTATTAGATTGAGCAGCCGAAACAGCATACCCTAATGCGCCGCCACTGAGTGTTCCTGTGTTATTAACATCTAAGGATGACACACTATCAGCATCAGTAATATATATCGCAGCCGAAGTAGGATTATTGACGCTAGAAATATTACCTGCATTATTAACAATGACAGTAAAGGTCTGCCCGCTATCATCATCGTTAATAACAATGGCGTCCCCTCCCGCCGCTGTATTGGTGATGGATCCAGCCACACCCGTTGAAATTGTGATGGTTGAAGTTACACCGCTCAATGCAATTGTAGTGTTTGTACTATCAGATGTGATCAAGCCGTCCGTAACTGTAATGACATCTACGCTACTGCCAACGGCATTACCATCAATGGCTATGTTATTTCCGTTCGCGGAAATTCCGCCGCCTGTTGTGTTTACAATAATGTCCACACCAGTAACACCACCGTTAACACTAGCGCCACGATCACCGACAACGGAAATATCACCAGCGCCCGTGACTGATATTGTGTCATTATTCGTAGTAGCCGTTTGTATTGTCGTAACATTGGTTGTGACGTTTATGTCAGCCGCTTGCGTGATCATAGGGGACGCTGCAAACACCGCAACAAGGGCAGAACCAGTGAGTAATTTATTAGACAATCTGTGGGACATTTTAATTTTCTTTCATTTTGTTTGGAGAAGACGAACAGGATATTTATGTTCAAATTAGACGAAATTTGTGACAGTGTATTATAAAATCAAACAAAAATAGAGAAAAAAAGATTTTTGAATGCATATGTATGGTGATATATAAAAAACAGGAGCTATATTGGGTTTTATAGCCAAGCCATACTAAAGTGGCATTTGCCATAAAATCAAATAAGCATCAATTTAAAAGCTTCAAGACGAATCTTGCTGCTCAAATTCAAATTAGAGACTGTTCATTAAACTGTGTTATTTGATATCCAGCGAGAGCCTCTCAGGGAAATGTATTTCCAGTTGCGAGACTATCATCGCCCAGTTTTGGATGGGCTGTGTCCATTTTTTTAGTGCTTTTTT
>JAMONE010000175.1 GCA_027066695.1 Micavibrio sp.
AAAAGCTCGGCAAGATCACTGTCTTCGCGTACTTTTATGCCGTTTTCAAAGGCTAGCTCCAGTATTCTTTCGGCAATTTTGCCTCTTCCAGCGGCAGAAATACGTGGAACTTTTTTCCCGCCCTCAGACTCGCTCAAAGCCACGGCAGTTTTTTTCTTTGGAAGTTTTCTTGTATTTGAGGGGGTTAGCTCTTTTTTGTCGCTTCTCCTGTACTCATCATCATAGCCATCGCTCATTGGCATGTTTCCTGCATTATTCGTTATGTAAGAATTATTATACAAGGTAAAGTGACATGACGATACAAGATATAGGACTTTTTCAAGCCATAGGCGCAAAGATGGATTACCTGAACCAGCGTCAAAGCGTTATTGCGCAAAATGTAGCAAATGCAGATACGCCAGGATATAGTCCAAAAGATCTTGTCCCTGTTGATTTCTCTACCATGTTAAAAGCGCAAATGGGCAGCGAAAATTCGGTTAAACCTGTTTCTATAGCGGTAACAGACAGTCAGCATTTAGGTGATGTAAATGATAAAATGAATTTGGATGCGAAAAAGCAAAAAAGTACTTATGAGGTCGCTCCAGCTGGAAATGCTGTAATCATGGAAGAGCAACTAATAAAATCAGGTGAAAATATGATGGATTACAACATGATGCTTAACCTGTATCAAAAGCAAGTATCAATGTTTCGTATAGCATTAGGCAGATAATATTAAGTCAGGGAGTTTAGAATTATGAGTAGCGAGATTATGGATGCGATAAAAATTTCTGCAAACGGTATGCGCGTGCAAGGAACGCGGATTCGCGTTATATCGGAAAACATCGCTAATTCTGATACAACGGGGCTAACCCCTGGTTCTGACCCATATCGCCGTCAGACTATTAGCTTTAAGAATGAGCTGGATAGAGAGCTTGGTATAAATATTGTAGGAGTGAATAAAATCGGCGTTGATAAAAATGCCAGCTTTAAGCTGGAGTATAATCCCGATCATCCTGCTTCAAATGAGGCGGGCTACGTTAAAATGCCTAATGTCAACAAGATGATGGAGATGATGGATGTTCGTGAGGCTCAGCGTTCTTATGAGGCTAATTTAGGGCTGATAGAGCAGTCACGTGCAATGATATCAAGAACAATAGATTTGCTTAGATAGGCAAGCTGGGCTAAAGTGAATATTGAGTATAGAAAAGGAATCATATAGATGGCAATCGGCGGAGTGGTTAATCCAAATATAGCAATAAATGCATATTCCAACTCCCAAAATATTACGGGCATGGGGCAGGTTACTAATGTCGGTAGCGGCATAACCAAGACCGACTCAGTGCATGGCGCAGAGCCATCTTTTGCGGCTTTACTGAAAGACAATGTTGAAAATGTTGTTGATACGATGAAAACCAGTGAGCAAATGTCAGCTAAGGCTGTTACTGGTGAAGCTAATTTAGTTGATGTAGTGCAAGCGGTTACTTCGGCAGAGATAACTCTGCAAACACTTGTTTCCGTACGTGACCGTATGATATCGGCATATCAAGATATTATGCGCATGCCTATTTAATCTCTTTACGGGTATAATTCCTCGCCGCTTGCGGCGTATAATATTCGCATGAGCGAATATATCCATAAACGACATAACGTAACTGTATTACTTTACCACTTG
>JAMONE010000176.1 GCA_027066695.1 Micavibrio sp.
TGTGCCTCATGGAAAAAACCAAACGTGCGTGCGCGCGCAATATCATGCTTAAAATTACCGTTAACTAGCTGGGTTTCAAATCTCTGATGCCCAATATCGGCGTGATCAAACTCAATCTCGCCTGCAAAGATACTTGCTTCATTAGGTTTTAAGTGAACACACTTGCCGTCGCTCTCTACACAAATTTCTTTCAGTACCTTAATTGCGCGTTTAGGCAAGCTTTGCATTTCAAGGCCAACTGCCTCGATTGCGTTAAGAAAGGGCATTGCGCTTCCGTCCATTGCAGGAACTTCCGCGCCATCAATCTCAATCGTAAGATTATCAACGCCGCCCCCCCGAAGAGCCGACATAAGATGCTCTATCGTTGCAATTCTAACGCCGTCTTCATTACCTATAACGGTGCAAAGCTGCGTGTCTACTACGCTATGCCAAAGAGCAGGAACAACATTATTGCCGCTTTTAATGTCAGTGCGAATAAAAACAATCCCCTGATTTTCCTTAGCAGGAATCAAATTCATTGTAATAAGCCCGCCAGAATGCAACCCGATATCGCTGATCGTAATCTTATCATTAATAGTATGTTGCATATTGTTAATCATTAAATTAATAGCCCTTTAGCCGTATTACAGTAACTATACAAAAAACATTGCGCTGCATCAAATCACTCTTTGTTGCACTTTGTTACATCTAGTAATTTGAATTAAAAATGATACATTTCCGTCATACCAGCGCAAAGCGAAGCTTTGTAAAACGGCTGGTATCCATAAAAAGTAATGCATTCGCATTGCTTCTGGTTACAAAAAAAGTGGATTAAGCAAACGGCCTAACCCACTTTAATTATAAAGATATTTATAGCTTAGTCATTATAACGACTTGAATCTTCATGGCTAGGCTGTGTTTTGCTTTTATTGCATTTTTTCTTAGCTTCAGCTTTTTTGCATTTTTTTTCTACGTTCTTTTTTGCACAACAAGGCTTAGTACAACCTTTTTTGCATTTCTTCTCCACCTTCTTTTCCACTTTCTTTTCCACATGCTTTGGACAAGTTGGAACGCCTGGACAAGCCAATGCAGGTGATGTTGAAAATGTGAAAATAGCAACAACCGCTGCAAATATAAATGTTGAGATAGTTTTATTCATAATTATTCCTTTATAATAAATTTTAAGACTTACATTCCAAAAGTAATTCGAAAGTCGTAGGTAAAAGGTTACAAAAAAACTTATTTAATGGCAACACTCATATTCAAATTCTAATGTTGAGTGGTTAATTTTATAAACATCACTCAACACATATTTAAGCGATAGCTTCACCTTATCAATATCAACTTGCTTATCAATTATAACATGCGCCTCTAACGCACTGCGTTGCTCATCAATTTGCCAAATATGGACATGATGAACGCCGTAGACATGCTCTACCCCCTCCATAGAAGTGATCACATCATCAATATTAACACCATCAGGCGCACCATCCATCAGCAAGTGAATAACCTTTGGGATTTCACTAAAGCCTTGCCACAAGACATATCCAGCGATTAGCAAAGTCATGGCTGCATCTACCCAAATCCAGCCATATAATATAATCAAAGAACCTGCAATAATAACGCCGACAGAGGCCATAGCATCAGTAAGGTTATGCAGGTACGCAGCCCTCATATTCATACTGTGCTTTGATTGCGCATATGTAAGCATGGCAGTGAAAACATCAACAACAAGCGCAATTCCTGCAACAATAACCACCATCCAGCCAATAATAGGCTCTGGCATAAAAAATCGCCACAACGCCTCATAAACCAGATATAGCCCAATAATTATAAGGGTCGTCAGATTAATAAGAGCAGCAACACTTTCCGCGCGTTTATATCCAAATGTTTTAAGCTGATCGGGCGGCTTTTTACCAATTTTAATCGCAACTAACGCAATAAGAAGAGATGCTGCATCACTGAAATTATGCAATGCATCTGCGATTAAAGACAAGCTACCCGATACAACCCCGCCAATTACTTGCGCTACGGTTAACAGCATATTCGCCGCAACAGCCCACATTAAGCGCGTCTCCCCTAGTTTTGACGGATCTATATGATGATTGTGATTGTGACTATGTCCCATGATTATAATCTATCCTTATTAAACCAGTATATCAATAAGAAGATCCCCTCTCACGAGGGGATGCTCAAATAATTAATTAAGTAAGTAAGGAGGTAAATTCTAATTCGCTTGACGACGCAAAAACGCAGGGATATCAAGCTCATCATCAAGCTTAACCGCTGGCTTACCCGCAGGAGTCGATATATTCAAACTACCTTGAGATGGAGCATCAGGGTATGATGGCGATGGCGGCTGTGCAATTTCTTGGCTAGCACTACCATCATCAAGATAGCTATCGATGCGCTGCTGAACAGAGCCTGTAATGCGCTCAAGCAATGATGGAACATGAGATTTAACTTCCTCCCTAGGTGTTGAAGTGATTGCCTTAGGTGGATTTAAATGAAGGCCTGCATTTGCCTGTGAAGAAGATTTATTTGCCTCGACATGCGCCCCATGAAAACTTGAAATATAAGAGCCTATACCATTATCAGGGATAGCAACATCCGCTTCCATTGGTTTTGGTGGAATAAATGCATCATTATAAGTTGAGCCACGTAAAACCACCTCATCATCAGATTTCACAACATCAACGAACTCGCCTTGCTCAAACATATCAGCAGATGATTCTTTAGGAGATGATTTCGACATATCAACAAAAGGACGCGCTGCCCCGCCGACTACCCCAGAAAGAACAGGGCTTGATGGTGCAGTTAAGCCTTGAACAACTTCACGCCCTGACATCGCAAGCGAGGATTTATCTTTAACACTCTCTCCCAGCGAAGCAACAGCTGTAGTCGGAGCAGAAGCCACCGATCTTAACATTGTCGAAGCACCTTTATTTGCAGATTCTGGTGCAACGCTCAATGGTTGTTTACGCCCGCCAGACGGGCCACCAGATACTTTTTTAACTTCTTCGCCTTCTATGCCTGTTGCGACAATAGACACACGCATAAAGCCATCCATAGAATCATCGAATGTTGTACCAAATATAATATTGGCAGAAGGATCAACCTCATCACGAATGCGGTTACAAGCTTCATCAACTTCGAATAATGTCATATCATAGCCGCCAGTCACATTGATAATAACGCCATTTGCGCCTTTCATTGAAACATCATCAAGCAACGGATTGTTAATAGCCGATTCTGCGGCTTCGACGGCGCGTTTATCGCCCGTAGCCTCACCAGTACCCATCATAGCTTTACCCATTTGCAGCATAGCTGTGCGGATATCGGCAAAATCAAGATTAACGATACCTGGGCGTACCATAAGATCAGTAACGCCGCGAACACCTGATTGCAACACAGTGTCGGCCATTTTAAAGCCTTCCGCGAATGTTGTCTTTTCATCAGCTACGCGGAATAAATTTTGATTCGGTATAACGATAAGAGTATCAACATATTGCTGCATCTCTTTAATACCTTCTTCGGCTTGCTCCATACGGTGCGCACCTTCGAAATGAAACGGCTTAGTCACAACGCCAACAGTTAAAATACCTTGCTGACGACAAGCTTTAGCAATAACAGGAGCTGCGCCAGTACCTGTGCCTCCGCCCATACCACATGTCACAAATGCCATGTTCGCACCATCAAGATAGCGCAGGACTTCCTCAAGACTTTCCTCTGCCGCAGCTTGACCAATCTCAGGCTTAGAACCTGCGCCAAGACCGCCAGTGACACTTGCGCCTAACTGAACTTTATCTTCAGCCAAAGAGCTAGCCAGAGCCTGAGCATCTGTATTACAAACAAGGAACTCACACCCATCAAGGTTAGAGGCTATCATATTATTAACAGCGTTCCCGCCAGCACCGCCGACACCGATGACTGCAATTTTAGGAGATAATTTTTGATTTTCAGTTGGTTGCATTTTAATATTTATCATGTTTTTAAGAACCCCTAGGAAATGGATGTTCGAGGAAGGATGACTAAAGTCTAATCAAGTTTTTTTGATATGGGAAGGGGGGATTACATACTTACCCACTGCTTTGCACATATTTTATTCATATAAAGCAATTAACAATTAAATCTGCTTCGCAAACAACGACACTAACCCATGGAAGTGATTCAATTTTTAACCAATGAAACATTAGGCAGACTTATAAACAAGCTTACCCACAAATCATTGTGGATAAGTTATCGACCCATCACCAATTTTCCTTAAGCCATAGCTTAGCGCGGTCAACGATAGATTCAGGGGCGGCGCGAGCCATAATTTCTGCGGGCATTTCATCCACATGCTCGGCGGCATAAGTAAGCAAGCCTGCTACGGTGGAAAAGGATGGGCCACTGACCGCGTCAGGAACGCCAGTTAGGCGTATAGGTTTACCAAGGCGCACTTGCTTATCCAGCACATGCTGCGCCAAATCGCGCATACCAGACATTTGACTTGTTCCGCCAGTTAAAACTATGCGCCGCCCTACTACATTTTCAAGGCCACAATCAACTAAACGCGCGCGCACCATCTCAAGTATTTCCTCTATCCTAGGCTGGATAATACCAATAAGGAATGAGCGGGGAATATGGTTAGGCTCGCCACGCTCATCCTCGCCAAGGCGCGGAACTTCGATAAGGTCGCCATCATCACTTTGCGAAGCCATAGCACTGCCGTAGAGAATCTTTAGACGCTCGGCATGCTCTAAGGATGTTGTAAGACCTTTTGCGATATCACTAGTTATATTCTTGCCGCCCAGCGGAATGGAATCACAATAAATCATGAAGCCACTATGGAATACGGCAAAAGATGTAACGCCGCCGCCAATATCAATAACAGTGCATCCGAGGTTAATTTCATCATCAACAAGCGAGGATAAGCCAGAGGCATATGCACCAACACAAAGGGCTGAAACATCAAGGTGAGAGCGTTCAATACAGCTAGCCATATTACGCAAAGCAACCGCGTCACCTGTAACAAGATTAATGTCAACTTGCATATTTTCCGCCATCATGCCGCGCGGATCAAGAATACCATCCTGCCCATCAATACGATAAAATGTAGGAATAGTATGCAATAGCTCGAAATTCTCTTTTGCTTCACGCTCCTGCGCTTTGGCAAGGGCGCGGCGCACATCATTATCCGTAACTTCATGCCCGCCAATATTAACATCAACGCTGTGACCAAATGATCTTGCATGCATACCCGATACATTGACAACGACATCACGAAGAGGATAGCCCTTCATGACATCCGCAGCCATATTTTCCGCAGCATGTACAGTTTGGCGGATGATCGCCTCGGCAGCATCCATATCAATAACAGTGCCGTTTTTAATCCCTTTAGATGGGCGGTGGCCAACGCCGACAACCTCAAATGTTCCATTATCATCAATTATCCGACCAATAAAACATGAGGTCTTACAGCTGCCGACATCCAGCGCGGCAAGCAGCGTTCCCTTTGGTCTTATTGTCTTTTTATAACTCATATTAATACCCTATAAACTTGTAGCTGCCTTATAGTCTTGAACCTTACCTAATTTTGTCCGAACAATTAACCGCCCTTGGTAACGTGCGTCAATCACTGTTATAGCATTTTCACCAAGAATATCATCCTGCTTATGACGCAACGCCACATTACGCAACGCTAAGCCCATATCATTTGCAGGTAATTTTATAATTTTGCCATCACGCATATATAAGTTCCAACGCCTATTATCGAGCAACTCGGCATTATCAATCAAAGCTTTAAGGGACTCCTCGGCATCAATAATAGCAATGAGATCACTCGTTTTTAATGGTGCGCCCTTACCCCGTATCATCAATAAATTTTTGAAGTTTTCAAGATTTGACTTTGTTATAACAGCGCCATCAGAATCAATCAAAGATAAGCCATCTGCACTTTGCCACAAAGCCATGGGGCGGCGTTCCTCCAGCTTTAAATATATGCTATCAGGCAAGCGACGCTCAACACGTACGGATTTAACCCAGCCCATTTTCTCGATTTGAGTTTTAGCTTCCTTAGGTTTAAACGAGAAAATAGGATCGCCCTTCCCAACATTTATTAAGGCAAGCAGCATATCGGGATCGCTATTTTCGCGCCCTTCAACCAAAATATTATTTATAACAAAACCTGATTTTGCAAGAACAGATATAGACGTTTCCTTCGCCCAGCTAGATGCGCTCATGTCGGCATCACTAAGGAAAAACCAAACCGCCCCCCATGAGCCAACAGCAACAACAAACACAGCCAAACCAAGTCTTTTCGCCCATATAAAAAAGCCCTCATATCTTTTAGGCTGACGTTTCTTTTTTAAAGTTGATCTGCGCGTGCCTATCTTTGCCTTAGCTTTAGATTTAGCTTTAACTGATTTTTTCTTTGCCGCCATGCTCGCTCAACCCCTCTTCAACAAACGAGCATCCGCAGGTACGGGGTCATAAGGCAAGGCATGCGCCGCATTTTCAGTAAAGGCTTCATTAATCATCATAGTTAAAAGATCAGTGAATAAAACAGCCTCATCCTTGGCGGCTTCCCATAGGAAATAACCGAATGACCCTGGGCAAGGGTTAACCTCATTCATCCAAATTTCACCGCTTTTGGAATTACCAATAAAATCAATACGCGGCGCGCCGCTGCCATCAATTGCATCAAACATAAGCACTGCCCATTTGCGAATATTACCCTCCATGTCTTTGGGGATATCGGGGTTAATATCACGGGTTAAAGACAGCATACCCTCGCTTACAGGCTCTTTAGCGCCTGATAATTTACTGCCGCTTTTATTATCGCCGCCAGACATATATTTTTGTTTGAAATCCAAAAGCTCGTCATTTGTTTTCGGGCGTTCAATTGCCGAAGTGTTTACAGCTCCGCTAACCTTGGAAACCGCGACATTATATTCCACGAGATTTTTGACAAAAGGCTCTGCAATGGCTACGTCGTCATATTCAAACACAGCAGGAAGACAGGCTTTTGCCTCGCCAGCATTATTAACTTTTGCCACGCCGATAGAGCTTCCTAGATGCGCGGGCTTTATAATACAAGGATAGCCTAAAGGCTTGAGCAGCTCTTCCAGTTTTTCCTCGGCAATTAAATATCCTTGGCTCGGGCGTTTAATAACGGCGAATGGCAGCACTGGAATATCAAGAGCTTGCAGTAAATACTTGCTTGTAACTTTATCCATTAAAATAGCGCAAGCCTTTGTGCGCATCCCCGTATAAGGAACATTCGCAAGGTCAAAAAGCCCCTGAACGCTGCCGTCCTCGCTGAAAAGTCCGTGAAAAGCAGGAATGGCTACATCAAATTCGATAGGCTTAACGCATCCGAAAAATGGAGTTTTCTTTGGTAATAAAACGCCGCCGCGATCCGCTTTTACGTCCAATGTAACTTCCGTAACGTTTTTCAAATTCTGCTCACTAAGTAAAAAATTCTCGCGCTTACGCAAAACATCACCAACATACCACGCACCATTTGGCGCAATATAAACGGGAAAGGCATCGAATAATGTTAGGTCAATTGCTTGCAAAGCCTGCAAGCCTGTAATAACACTTACATCATGTTCAGGGGTACGCCCGCCAAAAAACACGGCTACTCTTTTTTTATTTATATTACCATTATTTGAAGTTTTAATTTGAGACATGAGCCGATCATCGTATAAATAGTTTAGACTATTTTAGAATGCTAGTTTAAAGGAAAGCAAAGTGCAAGAGTTCCATTTTAAAGAAATAAACAAAGATGGAACGCCCATTATAATATGGGCGCATGGCTGGGGACATTCACATGCAAATTGGCTGCCCTTAATAACGCCCCTTAAAAATATGGCGCGGCATATCACAATTGATTTACATGGCTTTGGCGCAACGCCTCCCCCGCCTGATGATTGGGGAACAAAGGATTATGCTGATAATATTGCTGCGTGGTTAAAAGAAAATAACTTCCCGCCTGTTATATGGGTAGGGCATTCTTTTGGCTGTCGTGTTGGTTTGCAAATTGCAGCTAAACATCCCCAAGCCATAAGCTCTATGTGCCTTATTTCAGGAGCAGGGTTAAAGCGCAAACGCCCGATGCATAAGCAAATATATTTTTACTTACGAATCAAAATATTCAAGCTATTAAGGAAAATCACCCCCGCAGGGTCATTTAAAGACAAACTTATGAAC
>JAMONE010000177.1 GCA_027066695.1 Micavibrio sp.
GTAACGTTCTAATGCGGCTTGTGAAGAAAGATTGCCTCCTGCTTTAAGCGTTTTCTTAATTTCTGTTGCCAAAGTATGCGCCCCGCCAAGCCCTAAATTAAAGCCATGCGCAGTAACAGGATGCATACCAATAGATGCATCTCCAATCACAGCAAAGCGGTTTTTGTGAAATGTTTTAGCCATTGTCGCAACTAACGGATAAGGGTATAGCTCGCTAGAGAGCTTTAATTTGCCGAATTTATGATCTATGCGACGCGCTACATCATCGGCAAACTCTTGAGCGTCCATATCAAGTAGATCTGCGCTTTCTTCTGATTTTAGAGTAATAACAACAGAAACCTGCCCGTTATTCATCGGCAGCACCGCAACTGTGCGGTCATAATGGAAACATTCATATGCCGTATCATCATGGGGGATTTCATGGCTCATCGTGCAGACAATGCAGGTGCGCCCGAAATCAAGCATAGAAGTTGAAATGCCCATCATACGGCGCGTTGTAGAAAAACGGCTATCTGCGGCGATAAGCAGCGGAGCTTCCAAACGCTTACCATCCGATAGCTCAACCCAGCCCTTTTCCTGCGTAGTACCAATCTTGGATACTTCTGACTTATCCATTATCGTGATATTAGAGAAATCCTTAATCGATTCATATGCTGCTTTTCTTATAAGGTGATTTGAAATCATATAGCCCAGCGTTTCTTTGCCAACCTCGCCATGATCAAAAGACAGCGCGTAGGGAGAGTTCCCATTAAGGACTTTCGCAAATTTAATTAGGGCGATATCATCCTTGGGAATTAGATCCCACATATTTAAATCATTCATTATTTTATGTGATAAATGCGTAAGTGCGATTTCACGGCCATCATAAGACGGATTAGCCAATGTCTTTTTACTTTGTTTTTCAATCAGAAGTATCTCAAGATTAGTTTCTGCCATCTCTCTGGCAAAGCTTAAACCAGCAGGGCCTGCGCCTATAATTATAATGTCATAATTTTGCAAAGTTAATCTCCTGCTTTTTAAGGGCTGCGCTTATTGCTCATTCTTGACACAACTTAGTGTAAGTTACAAGTCTAGGCTCAAGGCTTATTAATCTATTTTAGATTTTCTTTTTTGATCTTTTATTTTATTATGTATGTATAAAATACTACTAAAAACAACAACCCTACTATGTGGTAATAGCAGCATCGCAGGTATTACACTCAGACCGCTTAAGCCAATAAATAATATTTGTAATAAAATATTATAATCTACAATTACTTGCCCGACACTATATTGAATAGCTATAAACATTAAAATTGCAGGCGCATGAACCCATATCAGTCCATATATATTTTTCATAGATACAGGGCCATGCTTTCCGACAATATAGAATAAAAGCGGCAGCCTTGCATATTCTATTATTACATAAGCAGCGGCCACACCAACTATTCCATATGGAAGGCCAGCTACAAAAGCGGCTATTGTTGTTACAGATGTGAATACAGACCAGTACAACATTTCTTTAGAGCGAGCCTGCGTGATTAAAAGCCAGCCCGTACCACTGGTTAAGCCTTGTATAAGCAATAGACTTGCCAACCATTTTAATGGGCCTGCCGCAGAAATCCACTCTGCCCCGAATATAATATTTATCAATATTTCCGCATGTATCATAAAAATAACGCCAATCGGCCATAAGGCCAAAATTAATAAATTTGCAACACGTACATAGTTCTTAAGGTAACGCTCAGGTTGATCTTGCAGCTGACTTAACAATGGAATCATTATTTGTGAAACTGGTTCACTTAAACGCCTAAGCGGTAATAACAAAAGTTGATAACTTAATTTGTAATAACCCAGCCCTGCATTTCCTATAAATTTTCCAATTAATATATCATCCATATTACGTGATAAATAATACATTAAATTAGCAGCAGTTATGTTCGCTCCCATAGTTAAAGAGGGGATATATTCGTGTTTCCATCTTACCCATCTAGGTATCCATCCAGTTAAGATCCATAACATAACAAACTTAACGAATGCTTCTATGATTTGCCTCCAAACAAGAGCCCAAACACCAAATCCTATTACCGCCATTATTATCGCCCCAACGGTGGCAAAAAAGATAGCAATAACCGTTGATATAGAGGATTTACCATGTTGAAATTTTCTATTGAGCAATGCGGAATGTTGGTTAGCTGCGCCGCGACAAATAAAAGCAATAGAAAGCACCTGAGCCAGCTCTTTTAATTCTGGTTGCTCAAAAAAATCGGCAATAAATGGTGCGCTAATAAACATTATTATGCTCATCAATACGGCAATAAATAAATTTACCCAAAATAGAAAATTCAGTTCATCACTAGATAAATATTTTTTCTGAATTGTTGCAAAATATAATCCAAAATTTTCAAAAACAGTAAGCAATGCAATAGCAGTAGCCAACATGGCCATAAGGCCAAAATCACTTGGCCCTAAAATACGTGCTAAAGCTATGCTTCCACCTAAACCAATAATATTAGCAATAATTTGCGCAACAGCTACAGATGCAAACGCCTTCGCCGCATATTGCCCCAAATTTTTTGACAAATGTGAAGTATCAGTATCTGGATCTTTACGATTTTTTAAAAAGCCCATAAATTATATTTTTCTAAGTTATTAAATGTTTACCCAGCCAAATTTATCAATCATGGCGTTTATTTTGCAATCATTTTGATTGTTAAGCACATTATCATGAAATAATGCAACGCTTTGCGAGCCTCTCCACGTTAGGGTCACCATATCATATGAAGATTTAGTGGTTTTACCTCCATTAAGGCGTGACATCCAAAACAACCACACATCATCAGCATTACTACATATATCCATAAATATATCTTTATCCATAACCCGTGTGTCAAAAGATTTTGGTGGATATAATATACCTGCGCCGCTTGTTGCAAAATGAAAATTTACATCATCACCTTCTAATATTTCAAATTCCCATTCATTATACGGTAATGGCGTATTATTTTTATCCATACGAATTCTATGAATTCTGTGCGCTACGATATTTTTATAATCCCCATCCCAATCATCAATCAGTTTTTCAAGCCAATCATTCGTGTAATAAAGATCATCATCCGCCGTTACAATAAATGCATCAGGAAATAATTTCAGTGTTGGAATAATTTTTTTATATGATCCAATATCCTCGCACACTCTAATTTCGAAATCATCATCACTTACCAAGGCTTTTACTGATTGCGGCAGAAGAAGAACATCATCTTCTGCAATCCACAAGATTACTTTATCAGGGCGAACGCTCTGCCTAAGCAAGCACTTAATAGTTAGAGCGAGAGATGGAAATCGCGGTGGATATGATGTCAGTGAAATAATTAGCTTCTCTGGTAGTTCGTGACTTTTCCCATATGATTCAGATGGAAATGTAATGCGAGTTTTAATTTCGTAATAAGTTGCTTTTACTTCGTGTATTATAAAAGCCACACATCTATTTTTAAACCGCATTAGACACCAGAATATAGCATTTTTAATTCGTTTTATCATATTGCTCTCAATTTTGTTTGTCATGTATACATGTAATATAAATTTCTGCAATATTATAATTTTGTGCGCATAGTAACAAATTCTTCTGCGCTGGTTGGGTGAATGCCGATTGTGCGGTCAAAGTCTGATTTGGTTGCGCCTGCAATTATAGCTGTGGCAAAGCCTTGGACTATCTCACCAGCGCTCTGCCCAACCATATGAAGCCCTAAGACTTTGTCGGTTTTGCTATGCACTATTAGCTTCATTAATGTGCGCTCATCACTGTCGGCCAGTATCATTTTCATACCGCGAAATTCTGATTTATAGATATCAATTTCATTAGGGTATTTCTCGCGAGCTTGGCTTTCGGTTAAACCAACTTGCGAAGCATTCGGGTTAGAGAAAATCGCGCTTGGCACATTTTCATAAGAAATATAACGATCTTGCCCGCCATAAAGCCGATCAACCAACGCATGGCCTTCCGCTAATGCAACGGGAGTAAGCTCAATGCGGCTTGTTACATCGCCAAGTGCATAAATCGAAGGCACAGTTGTTTGCTCTTCATTATTAACGGGAATAGCTCCCCCTTTGGTCAGCTCAATGCCAATATTTTCCAGCCCTAAACCATCAATATTCGGCTTTCTACCAGTAGCAAAAAGCACTTGATCTGCCTTAATAACTTCACCATTATCGAGATGAACATTATAGCTATCACCATCTTTTTCAACATTGATAATGTTGGTTTTTGGATGGAAATTTATGCCTTTTTTAATCATTTCAGCATTTAGAAATTCACGAACATCACTGTCAAAGCCTTCATTGAGGATTTTATCACGGCGATATATTACATGCACCTCACTGCCAAGCTGATTGAATATCCCTGCAAATTCAAGCCCAATATAGCCAACCCCAGCAACTACAAGGCGTTTGGGCTGCTCTTTAAGATAGAATATATCATCCGAGGTTATGCCATGCTCATGTGCGCCCTTGATATCTGGAACAGAGACTTTACCGCCAGTTGCAATTAATATGCGCTTGGCCGTGATATTTTTATCATTAACTCGCACGGTATGTGGATCAATGATAGATGCCGCGCCCCAGTGAATATCTACGTTTGAATTTTTGAGCATCTTCTCATAAATATTGTTAAGGCGTTCAATTTCTGCATTTTTACGAGTAATGAATTTAGGCCAGTCTAAGCTACGCTCGCCAACACTCCAGCCATAGCCCTGCGCGTCACGCATTGCGCTTTCATAACCAGCAACATAAGTCATAAGTTTCTTAGGGACGCAGCCAATATTTACGCATGTACCGCCGTAGAATTGTTTTTCTGCCATGGCGACTTTTACGCCGTAACCTGCTGCTATACGCGCTGCTCTAACGCCGCCAGAGCCTGCGCCAATAACAAATAAATCTACATCATAATTACTCATATTTACCTCTATTTATTAAGCAGCCGTCCAGCCACCATCAATTTTTAAGTCCGTACCTGTAACATTTTCTGCTGTGTCAGAGCAAAGGAATAATGCTATTCCTGCGATTTGCTCAACTGTAACGAATTTCTTTGTCCATTGCGCGGCAAGTAGTATATCGCGCACAACTTCATCTTCTGTTATGCCGCGTACCCGCGCAGTATCGGCAATTTGTTTTTCAACTAACGGCGTGAAAACATAACCAGGGCATATCGCATTGCACGTAATATTTTCTTGCGCAACTTCGAGTGCAACTGTTTTTGTAAACCCTAATATTCCATGCTTTGCAGATACATAAGCCGTTTTATATGGCGAAGCGGCCAAGCCATGCGCAGAACACATATTGATAATACGCCCCCATCCCGCTTTTTTCATACCAGCGAGTGCATGGCGCGTTGTATGAAAAGCAGATGAAAGGATAATAGCAATCATATCATCCCATTTTTCAGGTGGAAATTCTTCAATTGGCGCAACATGCTGGATTCCTGCATTATTCACCAAGA
Organism: Micavibrio sp.; assembly: GCA_027066695.1. GTDB lineage: Bacteria > Pseudomonadota > Alphaproteobacteria > Micavibrionales > Micavibrionaceae > UBA1672. Next base: position 5,474 of record JAMONE010000177.1, read on the forward strand.
TATCAATTACGCCAAACTCTTTTTCTGCATCCTTGATCATGGCTCCTATCTCATCAGGTTTGGTCATGTCTGCGCCGATATATATGGCTTTAACTCCATGTTTTTCAAGGGATATACGCTCACTCTCTATGGCGTTAGCGTCGCCAAAGCCATTCATGACAATATTTATGCCCTGCTCGGCAAAACCTTTGGCAATGCCGAGGCCAATACCGCTGGTTGAACCAGTAATAAGCGCAGTTTTTCCCTTTAAAGACATTTAATTCCCTCCTTTAATATATATATATTAAAGCTTAGAATATTATTTGTGCAATGCACAGCATAAACTCACTAGACCATAGAGACTTTTGTCTTTACAATGCACATTGTCTAAATCAATTCAACTGGTATATCCTGACATGTCAAAGCACAATAAAGAATTCGAGCTTCTAATTCAAGAAGCGCAAAAAGCCCTGCCGAAAAAAGCTCCCCGTGAAGCAAAAGAGATGCTGGATCTTTTGTGCAGGAAAATAAATAGTGACGATTTGGAGTTTTTTGATCCTCAGATCTTATCCAATATGGCAATGTCTCATTGGGAGATGTCCAAAGAGCGTAAAAAAGGTGAGCCAGATCTACGTATTTATTGCCCCAATTTAGAAGATGGTGAATGTCGCAAAACTATTATTGATATAGTAAGTGATGATCTTGCCTTTTTGGTGGATTCCGTGGCTGCGGAAATCAACAAGCATAATCTTTTGATAGGTATATTAATTCATCCCAATATTTATGTCTCATACAATAATAAGGGATGCTTAAAAGACATTTCGGAAGAAGAAAAAGAAAATGGTAAGCGTCAAGCGCATATTCATATACAAATTAATGAAACCTTGTCTGATCAAGCGATAAACGCTCTAACACAAGGGTTATACGATACGCTAAGTGATGTATTTTATGCTAATTCTGATTGGCGGGTCATGCTTGATAAGTTAAAGCTAGCGTCACATCAATTAAACGCAGCAAGAACGCGCCGCCCTGCCGCAGAAATACAAGAATATTGCGCGTTTTTAGATTACCTATCCAACAATAATTTCACTTTACTGGGCTGTCGCGAATATAAATTTATTGATGGTGAAAATGGCGTGGTCAGTAAAACGGTTTCTGGCTCTAGCTATGGTTTATTGCATAATGAGATTGCTCCCGCTTATCTTACCGAAACAGAAGAGGGACTGCCGCGTAATCTGCAAGAGCTACGCCGTAGGTTGCCGCCAGTTTCAGTTTCCAAAACTAACCGTCTTTCAACCGTTCACAGATGTGTTCCGATGGATTGTATTGCTGTAAAAACCTATGATGATGACGGCAATGTCATTGGTGAGAAGCTGTTCTTAGGTTTAATGACATCGGTTACTTACTCACGAAGCGTTAGTGATATCCCTTATTTACGAGCGAAAGTTGAAGATACAATTAAAGCATCAGAATTTATAGATGGCACACATAATGCAAAAGCATTAAGGCATATATTAGAGAAATATCCTCGTGATGAATTGTTTCAATTAGAGCCTAAAGAGCTTTTGAAAATTTGTTTGAATATTATCCGCTTGCAAGAGCGTCAGCGCATCGCGCTGTTTATGCGTAAAGACCCGTTTGGGCGTTATATCTCTTGTCTTGTATATATTCCGCGTGATCGTTTTGGTACGAAATTAAGAAAGAATATTCAAGCTATCTTAGAAAAAGAAACTCATGGCACATGCTCTAATTTCTATACAACATTGGATGATTCCGTTTTTGCGCGCGTAATGTATGTAATTAATATAAGTCAGATAAATCCGCCGAAAATTTCTGATAAAAAAATTGAACAGCTCTTACGTGATTGTGGACAGACATGGGCTGAAAGGCTATCTCATGCATTAAGTGATGCATATACGAATGAAAACCGTATCACTGACTTAACGCTTAACTATGCTGAAGCCTTTCCGATTTCCTACACAATGAAATATCAGGCAAAACATTCTATCTTTGATATAGAAAATATTGAAAAAGCCTTATCAAGCAAATCTATTGTGCTGGATTTATATAAGCCAGAGGATATGGATAAAAAGAATATCCGTCTAAAAATATTTCATGTCGGCTCGCCCGTAACATTATCTGATGTGCTGCCGATATTAGAAGATATGGGCTTGCGCGTTATTGCGGAGCTGCCGTTTGAAGTAAAACCTGAGAGCTCAGAAAAATCCGTATGGATTCATGATTTCTTACTTGAAATGCCAGAGCTTGACGGCGTAATTGATCTTAAAAAGATAAAATATAATTTTGAAGAAGCCTTTATAAAAACATGGGATAATGAAGTTGAAAAAGACAGCCTTAATCACCTTGTTTTAAGTTCAGGTGCGAATTGGCACGAGATAACAATATTACGCGCTTATGTTCGCTATATTAAGCAGCTATGCTTTCCTTTTTCCCGTTCATATATCGAAAAAGCATTAACCGATAACCCTAAAATCAGCCGTATTATAATTGATATGTTCAAGCAATTACATAACCCTGATTATAATGATAAATCAAAGGCTTTGGTTGCTAAGCATGATAAAAATATATCGCAAGAACTTGATAAGGTTAAATCCAGCGATTATGAC
>JAMONE010000178.1 GCA_027066695.1 Micavibrio sp.
GCCCAAGATAACAGAGCTTGGCCACGCTCATCCCGTAACAAAAAGCCTTATATGGAATAATGGGCGGATTACACAAAATAGCAAAGAAAGCTGGGGCGCATGGCTTCGCTCTATTGATGTGGAATCTCGCAGTGGTGATATTTTAATGAGCGCAGCCAATGACAGCCCGCTATTAATACTCGATAGAGTGGAAAAAGGGCGCGTTGCACAAATTTCAAGCGATCACATCTGGCTATGGTCAAGGGGCTATGATGGCGGAGGGCCGCACGCCGAGCTTCTAAGGCGGATTGTTCATTGGCTAATGAAAGAGCCAGAGCTTGACGAGCGTGCATTAAGCGTGGCGGTTCATAAAAACACCATCACTATAACCAAGCAAAACCATAGGAAAATCACAGAAGAAAATATCTATGTCACGCAACCAAACGGCACACAACAAACGCTTAAACTGAAGAACAATAAAAACGGGCTTTTAGAACATAAATACAGCGCGGATCAACTGGGTATATATGCATTTGAAGATATGCAAGGAATGCGGAAATTTGCAATTATCGGCGATATAAACCCGCTGGAATTACGCGGAGTTAAAACAACATCAGAAAAATTTGAGCCAATTGTGAAATCAACAAACGGCACTACCATATGGCTAGAAGAAGTCCCATTACCCAAAGTAATCTCTGCCAGCAATAATAACCGCCTAGGCGGGCGCAACTGGGTGGCCTTAAAAAGCAACAATAACTATAACGTCACAGGAATAAAGGACATATCACTACTGCCTGAATGGGCGGTGCTATTTATTTTGTTATCTGCTTTGATAATATTATGGTGGAAAGAAGGTAGAGACTAAATCTGTTTTAGGGTTTCACTCACTCAATACCGATTTGATTTTTTCTGATAAAGCTTCCTTGGATACAGGCTTTTGCATCACAGCTTTTATTGCATCATGATGATCTATGATGCTTCGGATTTTCTCTTCGCTATAACCAGACACCAATATAAAGGGCATGTCAGGTAAATCAAAATGGATTTGCTGCACCATTTCAAGACCTGTCATTTCAGGCATATTATAATCTGTGATAATCAAATCATATTTCGTCGGGTTTTCACGAACCATGTCCAGCCCCTCAAGCCCTGACATAGCCGACGATACCTCATAGCCCAAACGCTTTAAAAGCACTACTTGCATATAATGAACATTTTCCTGATCCTCTACTAATAATATATGTTTTTTATCATTAGAGCTGGCATCAACAATATTATCGATGCTTTCTTCCTCAATGAAAAAGGGTGCTTCTTGTGTTAGGGGAAAATATAAATGAAAACTTGTCCCTTTACCTAATATGCTATCAATAACCATAAAACCCTGATGACTAACTACTGTACCATGCACCGTTGAGAGGCCAAGGCCTGTCCCTTTATCAACTGGTTTTGTTGTAAAGAACGGCTCGAAAATATGTTCCATTACAACGCGGCTCATGCCTGTTCCACTGTCTAATACGCTAAGGCGTGCATAATTATGGCCTTTTGCTATATGTCCTAAAAACAACCTTGTATGCCCCGCGTCAACATCATCCATTCGAAAAACGGGTGTGGCTTTCGGATCAGGTAATTCTTGACAGATAAAATC
>JAMONE010000179.1 GCA_027066695.1 Micavibrio sp.
CGCATTAAAAACTTCATAGGCAACACCAAAAATTCTGTTATATTACAATTAGTTACGGCACTTATTACATATTTATTATTGCAGCTTTATAAGCGTGCTTGCCAAGCACAATGCAGTTTATCTGAGTTTTTAATAGAGATAAAAGCAACCCTATTTCATAAGGTTGACCATTGGCAAATATCTGAAAATCGAAGGCAAAACAATGGGTTAGATAAAAATCAAATGGAGCTTTCATATGCATAAATCCCTACCGGACAGTAGTGCGCCCCTTGGGGCGTTTTGTCATTGCGAGCGAAGCGAAGCAATCTAGATTGCCGCGTCGCTACGCTTCTCGCAATGACGTGATACCTCGTTGCTTGCGGCGGGGTTGTTCATTTACCCAGCCTTACGAAGTGGGCGATATTTCATGCGGCGCGGGGTGTCTGCGTCATGGCCTAGGCGTTTATGTAGGTCAGCTTCATAATCTTGATAATTACCCTCGAACCATGTAATTTGCGAATCGCCTTCAAAGGCGAGGATATGCGTAGCCAAGCGATCCAAGAACCAGCGATCATGCGATATCACAACAACGCAGCCAGCAAAACGCTCTAGTGCTTCTTCCAGTGCGGCTAGGGTTTCGGTATCCAAATCATTCGTTGGCTCATCGAGCAATATAACATTCGCCTCACATTTAAGCATTTTGGCAAGATGTACGCGGTTACGCTGTCCGCCTGATAGGTCGCCGACTTTTTTCTGCTGGTCGCCGCCACGGAAATTAAAAGCAGACACATACGCCCTGCTTTGCATCTCGATTTTGCCGAGCTTTATGATGTCAGTACCGCCTGATATTTCCTCCCAGACATTATTATCGGCATTAAGCGCATCGCGGCTTTGATCGACATAGCCAAGCTTTACCGTATCACCAACTTTAAACGTGCCTTCATCGGGCTTTTCTGCGCCAGTAATCATCTTGAATAATGTTGATTTACCCGCACCATTCGCGCCGATAACACCGACAATTCCACCTGGAGGTAGGCTAAATGATAGATTATCCATCAACAGCTTCTCACCAAAGCCCTTACTGATATTCTTGGCTTCAATAACTAGATCACCAAGTCGCGGCGGCGTTGGAATAACTATTTGCGCTGTGCGAGTATCTGTCTTTTCACTCTCAGCCAATAGCTCTTCATACGAATTAATACGCGCTTTGGATTTACTGCGACGCGCGGAAGGGCTTTTACCCATCCACTCTAGCTCTCGTGATAATGTTTTTTGGCGCGAATTTTCGTCACGTGATTCTTGCAGCATGCGCTTGCGCTTTGCATCAAGATAAGCGGTATAATTACCCTCATAAGGAATGCCAGAGCCACGATCAACTTCCAAAATCCAGCTTGTAACATTATCAAGGAAGTAACGATCATGCGTCACCATCACAACCGCGCCTTTATAATCAGCCAAGAACCGCTGTAGCCATGCAACGCTTTCAGCGTCCAAATGGTTTGTCGGCTCATCAAGCAATAATAAATCGGGACTTTCGAGCAGTAATCGGCATAGCGCAACGCGCCTAGCTTCCCCGCCAGATAGATCGGCCACGGAGCTATCAGCAGGAGGGCATCTTAAAGCCTCCATCGCGACGCTAATTGTGCGGTCAAGTTCCCAGCCGTCACATGCGTCGATTTTTTCCTGCAAATCGCCCATTTCAATGGATAGCGCGTCAAAATCTGCGTCTTCTTCGCCCATCTCCATACCAATAGCGTTAAAGCGATCAACCATAGCTTTGGTCTCCGCCAGCGCGATCATAACATTTTCACCAACGGTTTTGCTCTGATCTAATTGTGGCTCTTGCTCTAAATAGCCAACGCGCGCGCCCTCTGCCGCCCATGCTTCGCCCAGATAATCCTTATCAACGCCAGCCATAATCTTAAGCAATGTTGATTTACCCGCGCCATTTGGCCCTAAAACACCGATTTTTGCGCCTGGTAGAAAGCTAAGCGTTACATCTTCAAGGATTTTTTTACCATTGCCGTACGCCTTGCTAAGCCCGTTCATTACATAAACATATTGATAAGCAGCCATTTTATTTTCTTTCTTTTCAAATAATAAAAAATACCCCGCCGCAAGCTACGAGGCATTATGTCCTTGCGAGCCGCTGAAAGCGGTGCGGCAATCTAAGCCGAGTGCATAAGTGGATCGCCACGCTTCGCTCGCGATGACGAATACAGCAAGCCATGGGGTATTAGATTAAACCTTGATTAAGCAATCGGTTTATCGACTTTAGATGTTAAATCACCTGCAATAGGCTCATCATTCATCATCTCGATCATACCGCTTTGCTGAACCGAGAAGTTCGCAATAAACAAAGCATTGGAATAAAACACAACTGCATCACATAAGAAATGCCCTTGCTCATTCATTCCCTCAAAGCTTGCAGGGCGAATAGTTCCCTCGATAACAGAGCTTGTTGTTCCGTCCATATCTTGCGGAAGGTTAGGGTCAGACATGTCTTCTGCCACATAAAATGGCCCTTCATCACCACGCACGAAGAAACAAAAGAACCGCAAGTAATCAAGAACATTATCTTCATTAATTTTGATTGGAGCTTTGCTGTTAACCTCATGAATTGGTGGAGATGTACCATTAAGGCGGAAAAGATTACCCTGATCCGTTAAGTAATAAATCGTCATCTTTTTATTAACCCAATTAGGGTCTTGCACACGAATAAGAGCCACGCTCTCATAAAACGGCAATGTACGCCACGCTACTTGCGTACTACTTGGAGAAGTACGATACTTACCATCAATCGGATTTATTTGATCCAAAAACCCTGAAAGCTCGTCACCTTCTACAGCATTCCAATTATCATTATACATATTTGATACCTTAATTTTACCAATAGAAATCAATCCGCACTATTCTGACAGAAAATTACAGTAGCGCAACCCCCATAAGTAAAATAAAAGTCCTAAGATCATATTAATATTAAACAAAATAGCGTTTTAGAATTTGTTCGAAAATTTTACTTAGGTCTTTTAGGTCTTGAACGCGGGCATTTTCATTTACTTGATGGATAGTTTTGTTGATTCCACCGAACTCTATGACAGGGCAATAATTCACAATAAATCTAGCATCTGACGTTCCGCCATTTGTAGTTAGCTTGGGAACGCGCCCTGTTATATCTTTTACTGCGGCTTTTACCGTATCAGCCCAGCCTTCGGGCTTTGTGATAAAGCTTTGCGCACCGCATGTAAATTCGATATCATAATCAAAGCCACATGATTTTATTATCTCGTGAATTTTTGCAGACAGAGTTTCACTGTTCCAATTATCGTTAAAGCGAATATTAAAGCTCGCACTTCCATTTTCGGCGATTACATTTTCAGCCATATTCCCGACATCTATGCTTGTAATTTCAAGGTTAGTCGGCGGGAAAAACTCGCTTCCCTCGTCGAACTTATATTCACAAAGCGCATCAAGTATCTTAACGAGGCGTGGTAATGGATTATCGGCTAGATGCTGGTAGGCAACATGGCCTTGCTTGCCAGAGATTTTCAAAACGCCATTTAAAGAACCACGGCGGCCTATTTTGATTTCTTGCCCTAATATATCAGGGTTTGTCGGCTCGCCCACTAATGCAACATCGGGGATATGGCCGTTTTCCTTCATCCACTCCAAAACTTTGACCGTTCCGTTTATGGCGGGGCCTTCTTCATCGCCTGTTATTAGAAAGCTGATTGAGCCTGACAAAGTATTATTTTCGAGATAGCTGGAAACGGCAGATATAAACGCCGCAACTGAGCCTTTCATGTCGCTAGCCCCGCGCCCGTATAAAATGCCATTTTCTATATGAGCATCAAATGGCGGATAGCTCCATGATTCCAGTGCGCCCGTAGGCACAACATCGGTATGCCCAGCGTAACAAATATGCGGTGCATCACTTCCTAATCTAGCGAAAAGATTTGGAACGTGGCTCTGCCCCTCGCCGAAATCAACGCGCTGACATTCAAAGCCAAGCTCCGCCAGTTTTTCAGATAAATAAACCAGTGCGCCTTCATCTTTTGGAGTGACGGAAGGGCATTTTATAAGATTTTGAGTAATTTCTATAACATCATATAGCATGGTTTAGGTTTTAATGTGTTAATTCTTGATTGTCACCTATTTAATTGTTTTTAGTATTTTATCCGCACAGTTCACAGCGGTTCAAACATATCATGCGTTAATTATAGATAAATCGTATTCAAGAGGTGGAAAGCCAGAAACGACCCGAAAAATTCGATGGTGGCTGCTTCCTTTCGGATCTGACCAATTACAAGCGAGGCTTCGCCCGCTCCGACTTTCCGATTGCAGTTATATGGATTATTGGCATATTTTGCAAGTATTTTTATTTTGATAACGATTCGCACTTGCATTTGTAAGATAACATGCTTATAGATGTTGATTGATAATCATTATCATTTGAAATTATGGATGAAAAATATGAAAAAAATTCTAACAATATTAAGCATCTCGGTTTTAGCTGCTGGTGTATCATTATCTGCAATTGCGCAAGAGCCAGAACAAAAGCAAAAGCGAGTAGAGCATTATAGCGTAACTATAGAAACTAAAACCGCCGCGTTTAAAGCGTTAGATGAAAAAATACCAGCCATTGCTGATATCTTGAAAAACAAAGATATATTGGAATTTTCAGAGTTTGAGGCCATCCATAAAATAACTTATACGCTAGAAGCTGCGGTGGATAAATTGCGCATTGAAAATGCAGTAGCTGCAAATAAGCTGGATGCGATTGACGAAGCTGTGCAAGCTATTCATTTTTCCTCTGAAAAGAAAAAGGAAGCAATAGTGCGCGAATGGTTTGAAAAGATAAATATTGCTGTGAATGATATTTCAAATAAAACAAATGATGAAGTAGTAGAGAAAAAAGAATTCTATGAAATTTTTATCAAAGATAACAAGTTCACACCAGAAACTATCACTGTTCCTGTAGGGCAGAAAATTAAGTTGATTGTCCATAATCAAGACCCGACGCCAGAAGAATTTGAAAGCCATGATCTTAATCGTGAGAAAATTATTTTAGGCAATAGAAAAGCAACTATTTTTATCGGTCCGTTAAAAGCTGGTAAATATCATTACTTTGGTGAATTTAATATGGATAGCGCTAATGGCTATATAATTGCAAAATAAAAGGTAAGTAAAATCATGTTTCCTACTGCTACTATTGTTTTTCGTGAATTTTTAGAAATAGCCCTTATACTGGGAATTGTCATGGCCGCAACAAAGGGCGTGCCAAGGCGATCTCTTATGGCGATTATCGGGCTTGCTATCGGCGTTGCTGGCTCTGTCGCCATTGCTTTTTTCACTGATAAAATTTCCGATGCCATTGATGGTATGGGGCAGGAGATATTTAATGCTTGCATAATGTTTATTGCCGTAGCGTTCTTAAGCTGGACAGTCATTTGGATGAAACGCCATGGCAGAGAAATGTCAAAGCATTTAAATGAAGTCGGGCAAGAAGTCTTGCAAGGTAAAAAATCATTATATATTTTGGTAGGCGTGATTGCACTTGCGACCTTTCGTGAGGGCGCGGAAATTGTTCTATTTACCTATGGAATGAGCGCGTCTGGTATTTTTCCTTTAAGTGAGATAATAATTGGCGGACTTATCGGCGCGGCAGGCGGAACAATAGTTGGGCTTATGCTTTATTTTGGTTTATTAAAAGCTGTAAAGCGCCACTTATTTACAGTTACTAGCTGGATGTTGATAGTTCTTACCGCTGGCATCGCGGCGCAAGGTGCAAATTTTTTAATTGCTGCGGGCGTGCTGCCTGAGCTTTATCAGCAAGTATGGGATACATCTAACTTTATCGCTGGCGGAAGCTTTATTGGCGAAACTCTTAGTGTGCTGGTGGGTTATACCCCGAGGCCTACTGGAATGGAGCTTATATTCTATACAACCACTTTGTTTGTAATTGGCATTGCGTATAAATTTGCAGGAAAACCGTGTAAACTCCCTATAAAATAAAAATCTACATTTATTTTGATTGGGTTTTTGTTGTAATATGTTTATGATGCAGTGTTTTTATAAGTTTTACAATAAAAGGGTAGCTTAAACTATGTCGGATGACCCGTCAAAATCGGATGAAGATGCTCCTGCAACCAACTCTATGGCAGCATTCAGCTCTCAGCTAAATAATTTAACTGATGCTCTGGATATGTTATATATAAAATATAATGCTAGCGGGCGTAATAAATTCAGGGAAAAGCTTCCTTCTATTGCAAAATATATATTTGGCGAAACACTTATTAAATATGATGATGATGGGTTCGAAGATGTTGAGCACCGCAATCAATTAGAGCAAGAGGCCGACGATAGGCGAATAGATCTAAAAGTCACACTTTTAGAAATTATCGACAAAAGCGTTAATAGCGGTTCATTACAGTTCGAATATGTTGGCGAGATCATTGATAAGCATGGCGCAGAAGTTTCTCAATTTCTATATGCTGATGATATTATAGAGCGCGTGCGACCTGGATTACTGGCAACTATTGAAACTGTGGAAAGCAAGGCGGATGACAGCGTCATAAAAACGGAAACTCAACCTAGTTTAAATCAAGATGAAACCTTGGAAGAGCCAAAATTATCCGAAGAAGAAGCCTCTATTTTAAGTAACGCTGTGGAAACAAAAGAAGTTAAGAGTGAGCCTCAAGCAGACGATGTGCCACCCGAGATTTTCACAGAAAAAACCAGCTATAAAAACTTATTCAACTCAGTAGCTATCGGGAAATAATAATGGCAAGCTTTGATTTTGTAAATTCCGCGGCTAAAGGGTATGAGTTTGTTTGGTCTGAACGCAAATATTTATCGCGCGTTGCTGCTCCTGTATTTTTTGTAAAGCTTGTTTGTTTATTTGCCGTATTTGTCTTCGGCGCACAAGATAAATATATGCTGCAAGGGATAATCTCTATGCCTGGACTTGTAATCGAGGCAATTTTTGTCATCGGGCTAATTCGTTATATCCTATATAGAGAACCAATATTTATATGGGGTAAATTGATTATTCCTCCGCAATCAGAGGAAGAACCTGCGCCGTATCAGGGCGGATTAAGCAAAAAACAATGTGTGCAAGGCGGAATTGCTATATATCTTTTGATACGTGTTATAGAGACATGTTTGCTTGGAATTAGCATGGATATGCCAATGCCGTCTTCTGCTGAAATATCAGAAGAAGAAATCATAAAGTTATCACCTGCATTATCTAGCTTTATAATGTTTAGTTTTTTGATTTTGTTAATATGGGTATTTAAATTCTTCTGGTTATTTGTCCCCGTTAGCGCGGGCTTTTCAATGTCATATTTTATAAAGAAAATGCCGAAATTAAGAGGCAACATTGGCATGATTGCCGTGTGGATTATTTGCTCTCTACCATTAATGGTGATGTTTTCCGCTGTCTTGCAGGCGATATCTGAAAGCTTTGAAGGCGGCAGCGTAAGCGATATAGTTTCAACATCTATTATCAAATCAATGGCAGAGATTATAATAATATCTGTGCAAGTTACGGCTATGACATATGGAATTCACAAAATCTTATTAAGCAAAGAAGATTAATAATGAAAATATTTGTAACAGATCAAAATGGCCTCAAACACGAACTAGAAGCAATTGCAGGATGGCGCGTAATGGAAATTATTCGTGAACATGGCCTGCCGATAAAGGCTGAATGCGGCGGCTCATGCGCTTGCGCTACATGCCATGTTTATGTTGATGAAGCGTGGATGAATAAAATCCCTCATATGCGCGAAGATGAGGAAGAAATGCTCGATGAAGCATTCAATCATGAAGATACCTCGCGCCTTTCTTGTCAAATAATCATGGATGAAGAGCTAGACGGCTTATGCGTAACATTAGCCGAGAATGTTTAATATATAGCCAAGCCATATTAAAGTGACAAATGCCTATCTTTACTTTAAAGTTATATGTACAATATCAATTTTAAGGAGCAAACATGGCATATTCACTAGATTTACGGATACGAGCAATAGAGTTATTAA
>JAMONE010000180.1 GCA_027066695.1 Micavibrio sp.
AGGCCTCATGAGCAAAACCAACAGCAAAAACAACTCTGAAAAAGAAGATTTTTCAATGCCCGACCCCGTTGTTCTAGGGCAAGCAGTTATGGATGCTTATAAAAAGACTTTGCCGCTATTCGAAAGCTATGCAAAAAAATACAATCTGCAAGGCGGCATGGGGCAAATGCCAGAGATTGATTTTGATCCTATGAATATGCAGGAAAGCTATATGAGCTTTCTTGAGCAAGTAGCAAAAGATCCCAATAAATTCATGGAAATCCAAGCAGGTTTTGCCCAAGACTGGACACAGCTTTGGCAGGAAAGCATGAGTAAATTCATGGGCGCAGCCACGCAACCAACCATAAAGCCTACAAAAGGTGATCGCAGATTTAAAGCTCATGAATGGCAAGAAAGCGCGGTTTTTGACTTTATCAAACAATCATACTTACTCACCTGCAATCACATAGAAAAAACGCTTGATAATGCAACTGAGCTTGACGATAAACAAAAACAAAAACTGCGCTTCCAAACAAAGCTTTTTACCAATGCGATGTCCCCCACAAATTTCATGATGACAAATCCCGAGGTACTAAGCGAGACTATGAAAACTGGCGGCGAGAACCTTGTGAAAGGATTTCAAAACCTGCTGGAGGATTTAGAGCGCGGCGGCGGTAGCTTGAACATAAGCACTACAAATTACGAATCATTTAAGCTTGGCGAGAATATAGCCGTAACAAAAGGCAGTATCATTTATCAAAATGACCTTATGCAACTGATTCAGTATGAAGCTAAAACTGAAAAAGTGCATAAAACTCCGATGCTTATTATTCCACCATGGATCAATAAATATTACATCCTTGATTTGCGCGAGGGTAATTCACTTATCGAATGGGCGGTAGAGCAAGGCCACAGCGTATTTATAATCTCTTGGGTAAATCCAACAGCCAAGCTAGCTAAAAAGCAGTTTGAAGATTATATGGATGAAGGAATTTTAGCTGCTCTCGATCAAATAGAAAAAGCCACTGGCGAGAAGCAAACAAACGCAGTTGGCTATTGCCTTGGTGGAACATTACTGGCTACTACATTGGCGTATCTATCTAATATAAAACAAGAAAAGCGTATTAAATCGGCAACATTTCTAACCACCTTACTAGATTTTGAACATGCGGGAGATATGAAATTATTCCTCGATGATGATCAGCTAGAACGATTAGATGAAATGATGGATAAGCACGGCATCCTTGATGGAAAAGAGATGCAAAAAACTTTTGCTCTGATGCGTGCGAACGACCTTATCTGGTCTTTTGTGGTTAATAATTACCTTATGGGGCGTGAGCCATTTCCCTTTGATCTGCTCTATTGGAATGATGATTGCACCAATATGCCAGCCGCGATGCACCGTTTTTATCTGCGTAATATGTATCGTGATAATAAATTAATCGAGGCTGGCGGCATATCCATGAAGGGCGAAGCCATTGATTTATCAAAGATAAAAACCCCATGCCACTTTATCTCGGCCAAGGAAGATCACATCGCACCATGGAACGCTACATATGAAGGGGTAGAGCTAATCGGCAGTGAAAATGTGAGCTTTACACTATCTGCTTCTGGCCATATTGCAGGAGTAGTGAACCCGCCACATAAGAATAAATATTGCTATTGGAGTAATAGCAAACTGCCAGATGATTACAACCAATGGCTGTCAGATGCGACGCAGCATGATGGCTCTTGGTGGCCTGCATGGAATGACTGGGTTTGCGCCTTCTCCAGCAGTAAAGTAGATGCTCGCAAAATAAGCCAAGAACTAGAACCAGCTCCAGGAAGTTACGTTAAAATAAAAAGCAAATAACTTGATCAACGTCAATAAAATATAGCAATTCTTTAATGCTTGCACTCTTATGGTTTTTATATCAAAATAATAACTTCTTTATTCCTTTTATCTGGAGTGACTTTATAAATGAAAATATTTGTGCCTATAAAACGCGTTGTTGATTATAACGTGAAAATCCGTGTTAAATCCGACGGTTCTGCGGTTGAGCTGGCGAACGTTAAAATGTCGATAAATCCGTTTGACGAGATCGCTATCGAAGAAGCTGTGCGCTTAAAAGAATCGGGCAAGGCTTCGGAAATTATTGTCGTAACCATCGGTCCCGAAAAAGCGCAAGAGCAGATTCGCACGGCTATGGCTATTGGTGCGGATCGCGGGATATTGGTTAAGACGGACGCTCCAATTGATCTTGGCGGGGTTGAACCATTGGGCGTTGCTAAAACACTCAAAGCTTTGATCGAAAAAGAAAAGCCCGACCTTGTTATTATGGGCAAACAATCTATTGATGATGATTCTAATCAAAGCGGGCAAATGCTCGCCGCTCTGCTTGGTTGGGCGCAAGGAACATTTGCATCCAAACTGGATATAGATGGCGATAAAATCACAGTAACGCGCGAAGTTGATGGAGGCCTGGAAACGCTAGAGCTTAGCTCTCCTGCTATTATAACCACGGATTTACGGCTTAATGAGCCGCGCTATGCCAAGCTTCCCGACATTATGAAAGCGAAGAAAAAACAGCTTGATATCATAGAGCCGTCAGAGCTTGGCGTTGATTACACTGCCCGCCTTGAGATCATAAATGTGAGCGAGCCTGAGCAGCGCAGCGCAGGCATAAAAGTGGCAAGCGTTGATGCGCTGATTGATAAACTCAAAAATGAAGCAAAGGTGATATAATTATGAGCATCCTTATAGTAGCAGAGCATGACAACACGAATATTAAATCCGCAACCCTAAGCACTATCGGCGCGGCAATGCAAATTGGCGGCGATATAGATATCCTAGTCGCTGGATCAAATTGCGATGAGGCGGCAAGCGCGGCGGCTCAAATTGCAGGAATTAGCAAGATTATCAAAGCTGATGCGCCGCATTTAGAGCATCAAAGTGCAGAGGAACTCGCGCCTATAATTGTAGATCTGGCCTCTAATTATTCTCATATACTTACGCCAGCGACCACTTTTGGTAAAAATATTTTGCCACGCGCTGCCGCGCTGCTTGATGTGCAGCAAATATCGGATATTATCTCGGTGGAATCTCCTGATACATTCAAACGCCCCGTTTATGCGGGTAACGCTATTGCTACGGTGCGCTCGTCTGACAGCATCAAATTAATTACAGTTCGCACAACCACATTTGATGCGCCAAACGCATCTGGTGGAAATGCTAGCGTTGAAGATTATTCCGTTGGCAAAGCCTTGAATTTAAGTAAATTCGTTAAACAGGAATTTTCTGTCTCCGAACGCCCCGAGCTGACATCAGCTAAAATAGTCGTCTCAGGCGGGCGCGGCGTTGGATCGAAAGAGAACTTCAAAATTATAGAGGCTCTCGCTGATAAGCTTGGCGCGGCTATTGGTGCATCACGCGCCGCCGTTGATGCGGAATTTGTGCCTAATGATTATCAGGTTGGCCAAACTGGCAAGATCGTTGCTCCTGACCTATATATAGCCATCGGCATTTCTGGCGCGATACAACATCTAGCAGGAATGAAGGATTCTAAAGTTATTGTTGCTATTAACAAAGATGAAGACGCGCCGATATTCTCTATTGCTGATTACGGCCTTGTCGCTGATTTATTCGATGTAGTGCCAGAATTAGAAGGTAAGTTATAGAATGTTCTGCAAAATCCATTAAAAAAGCACAGCCATTAAACTGATAAAATATCATACCCAAAAGTTGACTGTAGCAACTAAATTTACGACGTTTTTCATCACTATGACTCAAGCCCCATAAGGCTACGCGCATAATCCTGCGCTTTAAACGCTTGTAAATCCTCGATTTTCTCACCAATACCGATTGCATGAACAGGAACGCCGAACTGATCAGCAAGGCCGACAAGAACGCCGCCCTTTGCCGAGCCATCAAGTTTTGTCACAATCAAACCCGTAACATCAACCATATTTTTGAACGTCTCAACTTGCGAATACGCATTTTGCCCTGTCGTAGAATCTAGCACCAAAAGAGTCGCATGCGGAATGCTCTCATCTTTTTTCTTTAGCACGCGGATAATTTTTTCCAGCTCTTCCATGAGGTTAGCTTTATTTTGCAAGCGACCAGCCGTATCAATCAGCAACACATCAATATTATCTGCTTTTGCTTTCTCATATGCTTCATAAGCAACCGAGGCCGCGTCCGAGCCGACTTCTTTAGAGAACATAACCGCGCCGCTACGCTTTGCCCACACGCCAAGCTGATCAATCGCCGCCGCGCGAAAAGTATCCGCCGCAGCCACCATAACAGAAGTCCCCTCCTCTTTTTGGAACTTCTCCATATATTTACCGATTGTAGTAGTTTTACCCGCACCGTTAACGCCGCAAACTAAAATCACATAAGGCGAGCTTACGGACTTATCAATAACCAAAGGCTTTGCCACAGGCTCAAGAATTTTTGTAATGCTCCCAGCCAAAGCTTCTTTGATTTCCTCTTCGGAAATATCCTTGCCAAAACGATCTTTAGAGAAATCCTCAATAACACGCGCCGCAGTTTTAGGGCCTAAATCAGCCTCAATCAAAACTTCCTCAAGCGCGTCCAAAGCATCCTGATCCAGCTTTGACTTTGTAATAATATCACCAAGACCTTTAGTGATTTTTGATGATGATTTACCAAGCCCGCTAGCTAGCCTTGAAAACCAACCGCCCTCATCCGAATGATCATTTTCAAGATCATCATGCGTAATATCTTCTGGCACTGGAGAAATCTCAAGCTCATCAATAACATCATTGTCAGTCTCGCGAAGTTCTGCTTGGATTGGATCATCCGCAAGCTCGGCCTCATAATCAGTCGAAGGCTCAAGCTCTGGCTCACCTTGTGGATGAAGCATTTCTTGATCGCGCTCGTCTTGCTCTTGAACTGCAATATTATTTTTCTTACGCCAAAAAACCATGATAAAAACTTCCTCTTATTTAATAAGATCATACGCTCTTTATAATTATTTTCATAGAGCTTTAGGAGTTAATTCTATATCAACAAGGCTTCCTACAGCTAAGTCTTTTGAAACTGGAATAGGCAGGAAATTTTCCGCGCGACCTATGCCGCCTTTCTCAACTAATACTGAAAGGGTTTCACCAATATTACGCGCTAAAAGCTTATCAAGCTGCTTAGCTCCTAAATCCCGCAAGCGAGCTGCGCGCTCTTTTCTGATAGGCACTTCAACTTGATTTGGTATCCTTGCAGCAGGCGTTCCCTCGCGCTTAGAATAAGGAAATACATGCAAATAAGTAATATCGCATTCCTCAACAATGCGCATAGTATTTGCAAACATCTCCTCGCTTTCCGTAGGAAATCCCGCGATAATATCCGCGCCAAAAGCTATTGTCGGGCGCAATTCACGGGCGCGATTACATACATCAATAACATCTTGGCGCAAATGCCTGCGAGCCATGCGCTTTAAAATCATGTCATCACCAGCTTGCAATGACAAATGCAAATGCGGCATGAGGCGCGGCTCATTCTCGATTAAGCCCCATAAATCCTCGTCAATCTCCACAGGGTCAAGCGAGGAAAGCCGTAGCCGTTTTAACTCTGGCACTATATTAAGCACGCGCCGTATCATCTGTCCAAAGCTAGGGCTGCTCGGCAAATCCGCACCGTATGAGGTAACATCCACGCCCGTAAATACAATCTCGTTATAGCCTTGGGATATTAATTTACGCACCTGCTCGGCAATTACCCCCATAGGCACAGAGCGCGAGTTTCCCCGCCCATAAGGGATAATACAAAAAGTACAGCGATGATCACAACCATTTTGCACCTGTAAAAATGCGCGGCTTTTATCCTCATAACCATCAATTAAATGGCTGGCAGTTTCCTTCACCGACATAATATCATTGACTAGAATTTTATCATGGTTATTACCCCAGCTATCCGTTTCAAGCTTCAAATCATTGCCGATAACTTGATCGACCTCTTCCATGCTTGCATATTTATCAGGGTCAATCTGCGCGCTACAGCCCGTTACAATAATCTTAGCCGTAGGATTTTCCCGACGCGCCCGCCTGATAGATTGGCGAGCCTGCCTCTCCGCCTCTGCCGTAACCGCGCAAGTATTAAAGATTATAGCATCATCAAGCCCCGCATTTTTGGCATGATCGCGCATAACCTCGCTCTCGTAAAAATTCAGCCGACAGCCGAAGGTTTTAAGCTTTGGGGATTTACCCTTCATAAAGAACGCCTTCAAATACATAAGCCACCGCGCCACTCATTAAAACATGGTCATCTTGTGTT
>JAMONE010000181.1 GCA_027066695.1 Micavibrio sp.
TTTTGTTATTTTAGCTGTTTGCTTACCCATAAATCACCTTGCTATGTTATTAAATTCAACGCGCATATAAGCACAAAACTATATTACTATGCAAATTATTAATATAATGTGTATTTCCCTCTTGCATAAGCAGCCATATAAAAATATCCTGCCCCCATGGAAAAAATTATAAAAGTTCGCCAGCTTCAAATTGGTAATAAGCAGCCCCTAACTATTATCGCTGGCCCTTGTCAGATTGAGAGCCGCGATCATGCGTTTGAGATGTGCGGAGCGTTAAAGCAGCTCACGCAGAAAATGGATATACAATTCATTTTCAAAAGCTCATATGACAAAGCGAATCGTACTTCTATATCGGGGGTACGCGGGGTTGGTATTGATAAAGGTTTGCAGATTTTATCGGATATCCGTGAGCATTTCGGCGTTCCTGTGATTACCGATGTTCATACGCAAGATCAATGCGCGGTTGTCGGCGAAGTGGTTGACGTGCTGCAAATACCCGCATTTTTATGTCGTCAGACTGATTTGTTAATTGCTGCGGCAAAAACTGGTAAGGTTATAAATATCAAAAAGGGGCAGTTTCTCGCTCCGTGGGATATGAAAAACGTTGCCAAAAAGGTATCGGATAGCGGTAATGACAATATTATGCTGTGTGAGCGCGGAGCTAGCTTTGGTTATAATACGCTGGTTTCTGATATGCGTAGCCTTCCTATTATGAAAGAAACGGGCTTTCCCGTGATTTTTGATGCCACTCATTCAGTGCAACAACCAGGTGGGCAGGGAAGCTCTTCGGGCGGGGACCGCACTATGGTTCCTGTGCTTGCGCGCGCGGCGGTGGCTATTGGCGTGGCGGGCGTGTTTATAGAAACTCACGAAGACCCCGATAACGCGCCAAGCGATGGCCCAAATATGGTTAAATTAGGTGATCTGCCAGAATTATTGGAAACATTAATGCTGTTTGATAAAATTGCCAAAATGTAATATAATGATGGTAGTATTAAGCAGGAGGCTTTACATATGACACTGATTGCAGGAGCATCACAATATTATAACCAATCATTCTTGGCACAAGAAACAGGATCAAATGCCAGCACTACGAATGTTTTAGCTGAAAGCGTGTCCTCGAGTTTACTTGACGCGGGGCGTGCAAATGCTGTTCCAGGCATGGGGCTTTCTGCAAGAGCACGGGCAATGACTACGGCTATGATTGATGGTAACTCTGGTGCTTATAATAAAATGTTTTCCCTATCGGGAGGTGCAAGTGCTACTGTTGAAGCAGCGCAAATACAAATCGCAGGTTTACGCGCAACGGCAGTTATGAGTCGTGATGTTCTTATTCAAGATGACGGTAACGTTAGTTCCGTTACTGATCTTGGAACAGTTATTGATGAAGAAGCTTAATTTTATGAAGAATACCCAAGATTATAATATTTCCTTTATTAGCAAGTTTCTAAAAACAGAGGCTGCTGGCGGAATATTGCTTATATGCGCCGCTATTTTAGCTATTATATTGGCTAACTCACCCCTTGACATATATTACAATATGTTAATTGATATGCCCGTTGTGATTAAAATAGGTGCGCTTGAAATTAATAAGCCATGGCTGCTTTGGGTTAATGACGGGCTTATGGCTGTATTCTTTTTCTTAATCGGGCTTGAATTAAAAAGAGAGTTTTTAGAAGGCGAGTTATCGGATAAAAAGAAAATAATTTTGCCGGGTTTAGGCGCGATTGGCGGCATGGCAATTCCTGCGCTTATATATCTCATATTTAATATTAATGACCCCGTAGCGGTGAAGGGGTGGGCTATACCTGCGGCAACTGACATTGCTTTTGCATTGGGCGTGCTGGCCTTGCTTGGCTCAAAAGTCCCTACTAGCTTAAAAATATTTCTAACTTCTTTAGCTATATTTGACGATATTGGGGCTATATTGATTATTGCGGTATTCTACACCAGCAAACTATCATTTACCGCCTTGATTATAGCGGGTTTTTGCACGGCTATTTTATTTGTTCTTAATAAGCGGGGGGTGATAGAAAAAAGCCCATACATAATAATCGGCCTTGTTATGTGGGTGGCGCTGTTAAAATCAGGTGTTCATGCGACATTGGCAGGCGTTGTTGTGGCAATGTTTATACCTATTAGATGCGAAAAAGATAATGGAAGATCCCCGCTTAAAAGCTTGGAGCATGACCTACATTATGCAGTGGCTTTCTTTATCCTGCCTTTATTTGCGTTTTGTAATTCAGGGATTAATTTCATAAATGTTGGCCGCGCCGAATTATTTCATGATATTCCTTTAGGTATCGCCTTGGGGTTATTCTTTGGCAAGCAAATTGGCGTGTTTGGTTTTTGCTGGCTTGGTATAAAGCTTAAACTTGTTGAGTTGCCAAAAGATATATCTCTAATGTCTCTTTATGGAGTGTCAGCTCTATGCGGTATAGGCTTCACCATGAGCTTATTCATAGGCTCTCTAGCTTTTGCAGGGGGCGCGATGCCCGTTGATGAGAGAATCGGAATTGTCCTTGGCTCGGTTGCTTCGGGTATATTAGGTTATGTTATCTTGCGCTTTAGCTTAAAAGCTAGTGCTAATAAATAAAAATCCCCCTTTCATATTTACTATTTTTTCGTTATATTCGCGGCGAATGAGGCTGTTAGCCTGAAAGTGAAAAAGGATTTACGAATATGACTGCTATTATTGATATACATGCCCGCCAAATTCTGGATAGCCGCGGTAATCCCACTATTGAAGTTGATGTTACCCTTGAAAGCGGAGCTATGGGGCGCGCGGCTGTTCCTTCTGGCGCATCTACAGGTATTCATGAAGCGGTGGAGCTGCGCGATGGTGATAAAAGCGTTTATCTTGGCAAGGGCGTAACTAAGGCAGTTGATTTCGTAAATACAGAGCTTTACGATAATTTGATTGGCGCGGACGCGGAAGATCAGATACATATAGATCAAGCGATGATCGAAATTGACGGTACAGAAAATAAGGGACGCATTGGCGCGAATGCTATTCTCGGTGTGTCATTAGCAGTAGCCAGAGCTATGGCGCAAGAGCTGGAAATGCCGCTTTATCGCTATGTTGGCGGGGTGTTTGCCCATACACTTCCAACGCCGATGATGAATATCATTAATGGCGGGGCGCACGCGGATAACCCTGTCGATATTCAAGAATTTATGATTATGCCCGTATCAGCATTAAGTTTTAGTGAAGCTTTGCGCGTTGGGGCAGAAGTGTTCCATGCACTTAAGGCGCAGCTTTTCAAGGCTGGCTACAATACTAATGTTGGTGATGAGGGCGGCTTTGCGCCTGCTGTTAAATCCTCAGAAGAAGCTTTGGACTTTATTATGAAGTCAATAGAGGTGGCTGGTTATAGGCCTAAAGATGATGTGGTTATTGCGCTTGACGCTGCGGCGACTGAATTTTACAAAGACGGCAAATACGAGCTTGCGGGCGAGGGCAAGTCTTTAAGCTCTGACGAAATGGTGGAATATTACCGTGACTTATGTGATCGCTATCCTATTATATCCATTGAGGACGGCTTGGCAGAAGACGATTGGTCTGGCTGGACAAAGCTAACGGCAGAGCTTGGCGACGATGTTCAAATCGTTGGTGATGATCTATATGTGACAAATTCGAAACGTCTAAAACGCGGGATCGAAGAAAAAGCGGGTAATGCCATTTTGGTTAAGGTTAATCAAATTGGCACATTATCCGAGACTTTGGAAGCTATCGAAATGGCGAAAAAGGCTGGCTTTGGGATTGTTCTATCTCACAGATCAGGCGAGACGGAGGATTCCACTATCGCTGATTTAGCTGTGGCAACAAATGCTGGACAGATAAAAACTGGCTCGCTTTCACGTTCTGATCGCATAGCTAAATATAACCAGCTCCTTCGCATTGAAGAAGAGCTTGGTTCTACGGCGAAATATGCGGGTGATAGTTTTTATCGGAAATAATTTTTCCGTTTAAAAAAATCAAATCAAATGAATCACTTACCTTGTGTTGTTCTTTATCTGTTCACGTTAAGCCATTGACTCTAATGCATTTTTTAACTTGATCCACAGGCTTATATATGATTCTATACATATATGAACAGTTTGGTGGATATCAGATATAAATTTAACCGCAGCTTGCCGATATTGGTGGGTGTGTGCTTATGTTTGTACTTCTCTTATCACAGTGTTTCAGGAGATCGTAGCTATTCGCGCTTATCTGATTTGATGCTCTCTATGCAACAAAAAACATCCGCTCTTAATGCTCTTGAGAAGAAGCGTGAAAAGATTGAGTTGAGGGTAAGCATGATGCGCCCATCCAGCTTATCTAAAGATTTGCTTGAGGAGCAAGCAGTGTTGATGCTTGGCTACAACGGAAAAGGCGACATTGTTGTTCTTAGCGACTAACTTCATATTTTTCTCTAGTAATGCGCTGTAAAATAGTGTAGCAATCTATGGTACGCACAAACAAGGAATTAAGCTTTGTCACCTCCAAAATCAAAGAAAAAAACAGCAGTTAAAAAAACAGGTCAGCCATCATTGGAAGAGCTTAGAAAGCTTTACTATGAAATGCTTATGATCCGCCGCTTTGAAGAAAAATCAGGGCAGCTTTACGGCATGGGTTTGATTGGTGGGTTCTGTCATCTTTATATCGGGCAAGAAGCCGTTGTTACGGGGATAAACTCTGTGCAAAAACCACAAGATACGGTTGTTACATCATACCGTGATCACGCACATATGTTGGCTTGTGGTATGGATGCGAATGGCATAATGGCAGAGCTTACGGGGCGAATAGATGGTTATTCGCGTGGTAAAGGTGGCTCTATGCATATGTTTAGTCGCGAAAAAGGATTCTTTGGCGGTAACGGCATAGTTGGCGCGGGCGTAGCTATTGGCGCGGGGCTTGGCTTCGGACATAAATATAGCGGTGACGGCGGCGTAGCGATTGCTTATATGGGCGATGGCGCGTCAAATCAGGGGCAGGTGGGCGAATGCTATAATATGGCGGCTCTTTGGGACTTGCCAGTTTTATTTGTGATTGAAAATAACCAATATGCGATGGGAACTTCGGCTACTCGCCATGCTGCGGGACAGTTATATCGCCGCGGTGAAGGCTATGGCATACCGGGCGAGCAAGTTGACGGCATGGATGTGTTTGCTGTGCAAACCGCAGCTAAGCAAGCTCTTGATTATGCGCGTAGTGGTAATGGTCCTTATATTCTGGAGGTTATGACTTATCGTTATCGCGGACATTCTATGTCTGATCCCGCGAAATACCGCACGAAGGAAGAGGTCTCCACGATGAAGGAGGATCGAGATCCTATTGCTAATGTGAAAAATATGCTGCAAGAGCGCGGTATTGATGAAGCCGAGCTTAAGGTCGTGGATAAGGAAATTAAGGCAATAGTAGCCGAGGCTGCTAAATTCGCTCAAGAAAGCCCTGAGCCTTCCGAGCATGAGCTTTGGACTGATATTTTAGTGGAGAGTGTTTAATGCCAACACAAATTTTAATGCCGGCGTTATCGCCAACTATGACCGAGGGGAATCTTGCTAAATGGCTGGTTGCTGAAGGTGATACGATAGAATCTGGCGATGTGATTGCCGAGATTGAAACCGACAAAGCTACGATGGAGGTCGAAGCCGTCGATGATGGTGTGATAGGCAAGATTTTAGTTGCAGAGGGCAGCGAAAATGTTCCCGTTAATGATGTGATTGCAATTTTGGTTGAAGATGGTGAGGACTCTGCTGTCATTCCGAGCCCTAGTGAAACTAGGATAAACTCCGTCGAGAAATCTAAGATCTCTCCGCAAAGCGTTCGAGATGACAACAAGGAGAATCTTGAAGCTACTAACCGTGATATCCTCTACGCTCAAGGCGTTATATTTGAGCCACCCGCCTTTGATGAGGCAAGCTTCACTGAAACGATTAATCAAAGTGTGCGTGATGCTTTGCGTGATGCGATGAGCGAAGAAATGCGAGCTGATGATCGCGTTTATCTGATGGGCGAGGAAGTCGCCGAGTATCAGGGCGCATATAAGGTATCCCAAGGAATGCTTGATGAATTTGGCGCACGCCGCGTTATCGATACTCCTATTACCGAGCATGGCTTTGCGGGGATGGCGGTTGGCTCGGCGATGAATGGCTTAAAGCCGATTGTCGAGTTTATGACTTGGAATTTCGGGATGCAGGCGATTGACCATATTATTAATTCTGCCGCAAAAACGCTTTATATGGCGGGCGGGCAGCTTGGTTGTCCTATTGTGTTTCGCGGAGCAAATGGCGCGGCTTCACGTGTGGGAGCGCAGCATTCGCAATGTTTTGCCAGCTGGTATGCGCATGTTCCAGGTTTGAAAGTGGTTGCTCCTTGGTCGGGGGCAGATGCTAAGGGCTTGTTAAAGGCTGCTATTCGTGACCCTAACCCAATAATATTCCTTGAGAACGAGCTTTTATACGGCGAGAAATTCGATGTTCCTGTATCAGATGATTTTGAAATTCCCATTGGTCGCGCGAAAATTGAGCGTGCAGGCGCGGATGTAACTATCGTTGCGTTCTCAATTATGGTGGGTAAAGCTTTAAAAGTAGCGCAAGAATTAGCGGAGCAGGGCATTGACGCGGAAGTGATAAATCTGCGTACTATTCGCCCGCTTGATCGCTATACTATATTAGAGAGCGTGAAGAAAACTAACCGCATTGTATCGGTTGAGGAAGGCTGGGCTTTCGCAGGGATAGGCGCGGAAATAGCCGCCCTTTGCGGTGAACATGCATTTGATTATATGGACGCTCCCTTAGTGCGAGTATGCGGCGCGGATGTGCCAATGCCATACGCCGCGAATTTAGAGAATTTGGCTCTACCAAAGCCGAAAGATATTATTAATGCAGTAAGAAAGGTTTGTTATGTCGATTAATATAAAATATTTAAGTATTGTGCTGGTTGTTGTTATGCTGGCTATTGTCGCTCCTGTTGAGGCGCGTAAGGATGTGCAGTATGAAAACTGTGAAATGTTGGAATCCATAATGTTGGATGTTACTTTTAGTAATGTTCCAATTGATATTACATATGTGAAGCAAGAGGCGGGGAAAATACAATTACTTGCTAAGGATATGGGCATTGAGGATATCACTATCCAAAATATGAGTTACAATACTTACAACAATAATAGTAGCGGTGGTTGTGGCCAAGCTTTATCTGAGGAGCATAAGTTAAATGGTGACACTGCGGAGTATAAATTAAGTGGTTATCTCTCTTTTATGATCGACAATGCAGAAAAAGCGAAAAGCCTTATGGATAAGCTTATTGAGCAGGGATATAACGTCAACTTTAGCATGAGTGCGTACAGACAATGCCAATAAATATAACAATGCCGGCGTTATCGCCAACAATGACCGAGGGTAATCTAGCTAAATGGCTGGTTGCTGAAGGTGATACGATAGAATCTGGTGATGTAATCGCCGAGATCGAAACCGACAAAGCTACGATGGAAGTTGAAGCTGTTGATGATGGTGTAATAGGCAAGATTTTAGTTGCTGGCGGCAGCGAAAATGTTCCCGTTAATGACGTGATTGCGGTGTTGCTGGAAGAAGGCGAGAGTGCGGATGATATTGTTATTCCAAGCACCATCTCTGTCATCCCGAGCGAAGCTGAGGGATCTAAGATCTCTCCGCAAAGTGTTCGAGATGACAATGGGGCGGGTGAGGTCACTAGGAATGACAATAATAAGGGCGGCAGAGTTTTTGCATCGCCACTTGCACGGCGTATAGCCAAGGATAAGGGGCTTGATATCAATTCTATTAAAGGTTCAGGCCCTCGAGGCCGCATTGTTAAAGCTGATGTTAGTGGAGTAGTTACAAGTCAAGCAAAACCTCTTGCAACTCAACACTCTGAACTCAAAACTAACGTCTACGGCATGGCTTATACGGAGCTTCCAAATAATA
>JAMONE010000182.1 GCA_027066695.1 Micavibrio sp.
GTTTAGAGATTTCTTCGTCCTCAACAGGAAGCACGCGATCCATGACCTCGACAACTGTAACCTCCGCGCCCATAGAGCGGTAAAAGCTGGCAAACTCAATGCCAATCGCGCCAGAACCAACAACCAGCAAAGATTTTGGCATTTTCGTAGGAGTCATGGCCTCACGATATGTCCATATAAGCTTTCCGTCAGGCTCTAAATTCGGCAGTACCCGCGCGCGCGCGCCCGTTGCAACAATTATATGCTTGGCTGATAAATTTTCGAAAACTTTTCCGTCTTTCTCAACGCTGAGCTTTCCGCCGCCCAAAAGCTTACCCCAACCATCAAAAACAGTGACTTTATTCTTCTTAAGCAAATGCTTAATACCGCCTGATAACTGCGAAGCAACGCCGCGTGAACGCTTAACTATTTTCTTGATATCAAAACTTGGTTTCTCGGCAGAAAGCCCGAACTCGTCCAGCCTATGCAACATATAATATGTCTCGGATGAACGCAGCAAAGCCTTCGTCGGAATACATCCCCAATTAAGACAAATCCCACCAAGATGATTAGCTTCAACCAAAGCAGTGTTAAGCCCAAGCTGCGCCGCACGAATGGCGGCTACATAACCACCAGGACCGCCGCCAATAACAACTACATCAAAATTCTTGCTCATTATTGCTCACCAAAAACATCATCAAAAAATTGTTCTACATGATCGATTATGCTTGCACGCAGCGGATCTTCGGGGAATTTATCGAACGCATTATCAGGGCCAAATAAAACTATAGGCTTGTTATACATCAAGGCAAGTGACACTTCGTTGCGCGTTCCGTGAGAACCTGGCAAAACCACTAAAGCCTTAGATGTCATGACATTTACCAAATTACGACTAAAAGGCATTTTATCATTTTGCGCCTTTTCACTTAATGGCGTTATCATTGGAATCTCAATATATTTGTTGGGATATTCCTCTGTGCCAAGCCGCTGACCATGATAATCAACAGCGGGCAATATGCCGATAGCCGCGCCTTTGCGGTTTTCCACTTCAGTAAAGCTCTTCGCCACCGCGCTCATAACACCGCCACCCGCACCAGTAAGTAAATTATAACCTCTACGCGCGATAAGCTCGCCAATAACATGCGAATATTCCTCATGCGAATGCTCGTGAGAGCCCATAACTCCGATAATAGGATGTCTGTTTACTGTCATAGTAATAACCTTTCTAAACCAGCATGCTTACTGGATTTTCTATATATTGCTTAAATATTTTAAGATACTCAGCCCCAACCGCGCCATCGACACAGCGGTGATCCACTGACAAAGTACAGTTCATCATGGTTCTAATCTCGATAGAGCCATTTATAACAATGGGGCGCGGCTTTCCCGCTCCGATAGCCAAAATGCAGCCTTGTGGCGGATTAATGATAGCTGCAAATTCCTTAATGCCGAACATTCCTAAATTGGATACAGTAAAAGAGCCACCCTGAAATTCTTCAGGCTTTAACTTGCCCTCACGAGCGCGGCCTGCCAAGTCTTTAACTTCTGCCGAAATATCCTTTAATCCTTTATCTTCCGCAGCCTTAACAATAGGAGTAATCAAGCCATTAGGCGTT
>JAMONE010000183.1 GCA_027066695.1 Micavibrio sp.
CACAAATGCTTCAGCATCAAGGCTAGCTCCCCCAATTAAGCCACCATCAACATTGGGCGTGGATAGAAGCTCTTGCGCATTTTCAGGCTTCATTGAGCCACCATATAAGATACGTATATTTTCCGAGCTTTTAATGCGCTCACTAAGTTTATTTCTAATAAAGCTGTGCATATCCTCTACATCTGCGCTGCTAGCTGTTTTTCCTGTGCCGATAGCCCAGACAGGCTCGTAAGCAATAACGGTATTTTGCGCGGTTGCGCTTTCAGGAAGTGATTCTATCAATTGCTTTCCAACTATCATTTGCTCTTGCCCTTGATTGCGCTGATTTTCGGTTTCACCAATACATATGATAGTGGTAAGCCCCGCCTCATGCGCAGCTTGTGCTTTACTAGCGATAAGTTCATTTGTCTCTGCGTGATATTGCCTGCGCTCGGAATGCCCCAGTATAACGTGCGTTCCCCCGCAATCAGCAATCATCTCTGCGGATATTTCACCTGTATATGCTCCGCCTTTATGCTCTGAACAATCTTGTGCGCCAAAAGCAATGTTCTTAATATTTTGTAGGTAAAGCGAGGGCGGACATATAAGAAAATCACAATTATCATTCAAAGATGGATGCTTATTAATCCTATCTGTAATAGCTGAGATTAGCTCCCCCCCTTGCTTAAGGTCAGTATTCATCTTCCAATTACCAGCAATCAATTTTTTCATAGAGCATCCTTATAATAATATGATTTTGAGAGATTATAGAATCTTCTGCAAAAGTCTACTCTTTTGCTTGATACATAGTTTACAGCTGCCTATAGTACGGAATTGATAAATAAATATTAGGTTTAAATTACTATGGTTATGCAAGCAATGCGCGGCGAAGGTAAATTCGGCGGTTCTTTAAAATATGTATTATTCACTTTTTTAGGAATGGCAGTCGGAGGATTGGTGCTAGGCAGCTTTTCTGGTGGCGGCAATGTTAGTAGCAATGATGTTGCTAAAATAGGTGATAAATCAATTAATATCGAATCATTTGACAAAGTGCTGCAACGCTCAATTTCGCGCTATGGCATATCAAGGCAACAAGCATATAAAATAGGCATGGCTGATGATGTCCTTGCGGGTGAAGTGCGCAGTTACTTCCTGCTTAACGAAGCCGAAGACATGGGCATTGAAATTAGCAAAGATCAGCTAAGCAAACGCATAGCACAAGTTATAAAGCCCTATGCTAAAGACGGACAATCTCTGCAAGAGACGTTGGATATGTTGCTACGCCGTCAAGGCATGAGTGAAAAAGAATTCATTTTAGGCATAAAAAAAGAAATGTCTGGTGAAATTATAATGAAAGCTATAAAAACAGGTTTTTCACCAAGCACAGATTTATTGGCGAATGACCTATATATGTTTCAAACACAAACAAGAGATATAGACATCATTTTGTTCCCTGACAGTAATATCACAAATATAGAGCCAGCAACAAAAGAGCAGCTGGAGCGTTTATATAACGCCGTCAAACTCAAAGAATACAAGATTCCTGAATATAGAAGTGTTAAAGTTGCTACATTTGATACCAGTAAAGTTGATATTACCTTTAGCGTACCTGATGAAGATGTTCGCTCTGCCTATGATAATAATCAAAAGAGCTTTCGCATAGGTGAGCAATTGGTGCTTTCACAGATTGTTACAAAAGAGAAAATGCAGGCCGATGAGATTTACGCTCTAACCAAAGAAGGGCTATCTCTTAAAGCTGCTGTTATCAAAATTATGGGGAAAGATGCTACATATATTGAAGGTGTTAACTTTGAAACATCAATGATGCTGCCTGATCTGATGGACGCGCTGAAAGATCGTGAAATAAACAAAATCGTTGCGCCTGTAAAAACCATGCTTGGCTATCACATTGTTAAACTGGACAATATACTCGCCCCTTCTATCCGCCCGTTTAACGAAGTGCGCTCTCAGATAAAAAGAGAGCTGCTTGAAGCCAAAAAAGCTGATTATTTCTATGGTATTTCATCTGATTTTGATGCAATGCTTAACGATGAGATGAGCTTAGAGGATATAGCCAAAGAGATAGATATCGAAATATCATCGATAGATTTTATTGATAGTAACGGCCTTAATAAACTTGGCAATGATGCGCTGGAAAGCTTTGATGACAGAGATAAAGCAGAAATCAGCACTATCATATTTGAGATAGAGGGCGATATTGCATCCTCTATGCAAGATTTCGGTAGTAAGCTTGTTGCGTTTGCGATCACATCAAAAGAGGAATCCACGTTTAAACCATTTGACAGTGTAGAAAAGGAGCTTGCGGAGCAATTTATAGCAGATATGCGCCGTTCTGAAAATGAGCTTCTAATGCAGAAATATCTAGCTGAGCTTGATACAAAAGGCTCTAGTTTTGATAGTATAGCAGCAGATAATAATCTTAAAATCGAAAAAATATCTGATATTTCTATAAATAAAGAGGCATCTGCTCCGCTGAATGCTAATACGCTTCCTCTGATTTTTCAAACAACATTTGGTGGCTATCAAACTCTTAGGCTTGACGGGCAATCTGCGCTTATTAAAATTTCTGGATATGGCTTTATTAATCAAGATGATAATGTGCTTAGAGATAAAAATGTAGGCGATATAAAGACTAGGCTGGTTCAAGAGGGCAAAGAAGAAGCATTCTTGGTGTATTTGCACGCACTTAGTAATAAACATCGCGCGACAATAAATAATCGTCTTTTAGAGCGAGCATATGGCGAGAGCGACAGCGGGAGTTAAGCTTAAAATGCAAAACCATCATAACTACAGCCCCCATCTAGATGTTTTTCAGCAAAATTTTGAAAGCAACAAAAGCCAGCTTGTTTATCACTGGATTTCTGCTGATCTTGAAACGCCAGTATCTGCGTATCTTAAGCTATGCGGGCATAGTGTTTATTCGTTTTTATTGGAATCAGTTGAGGGCGGAGCTACCCTTGGGCGTTATTCTATTATCGGAACAAATCCTGATTTTATTTGGAAATGCACTCAAGGGGGTAATGTGCAAACTAAAGGGGGGAATAGTGTTTGGGTAACTAATAGTGATATAGACGCTAAAACTTCACTGAAAAACCACATCACACAAAGTACAATCGACATTATTCCCGACAATCTTCCGCCCATGTGCAGCCTCGGCCTGTTTGGCTATATTGGTTATGACATGGTGCGTTTGGTCGAGGATATTCCTGATAACAACCCCGATGATTTAGGTGTTCCTGACAGCGTACTTATGCGCCCGTCAATTTTGGCTATATTCGATAATGTTAAGAACATGATATGCGTGGTAACTCCGATATATCTTCATTCTGGCAACAGCGAGCTGCCCGCTAATATGGTTTATAATGATGCTCAAACTAGAATAAAGAATGCTATCAAATCGCTGGATTCATCGCTTGATATTGCATTGTTAGAGCATAATACATCACTAAAATCAGGCGCGGAGATAATATCTAACACGCCAAAGCAAACCTATAAAGCCGCAGTCTCTAAAGCCGTGGAATATATAAATGCAGGCGAGATTTTTCAAGTCGTCCCCTCGCAGCGTTTTTCTATTGATTTTGACTTACCCTCTTTTGAGCTATACCGCTCATTGCGCAGTGTTAATCCGTCGCCCTTCCTGTTCCACCTATCATTCGAGGGATTTGCGCTTGTCGGCTCTAGCCCAGAGATATTGGTGCGGGTGCGTGATGGTGATGTAACAATAAGACCAATAGCAGGAACGCGCAAACGCGGTAAAAATGCTAGTGAAGATAAAGCTTTAGCCGAAGATTTGCTTGATGATCCAAAGGAATGCGCCGAGCATTTGATGCTTCTTGATCTAGGGCGAAATGATGTTGGCCGCGTCGCTGAAATCGGCAGCGTTAACGTCACGGATCAGTTTAAAATAGAGCTATATTCCCATGTCATGCATATTGTCTCTAACGTAGAGGGAAAATTACGCGATGATGTTGATATGGTAGATGCGCTATTTGCAGGCTTCCCCGCTGGAACAGTTAGCGGTGCGCCCAAGATACGCGCTATGGAAATCATTGATGAGCTGGAAGTAAGTCGCAGGGGGACTTACGCTGGAGGAATTGGTTATTTCTCTGAAAATAATATGGATAGCTGCATTGCTCTTCGCACTGGCCTTGTTAAAGATGGTAAACTCTATGTTCAAGCAGGCGGCGGAGTAGTTGCGGACTCAGATCCCGAACTCGAATATCAAGAATCCTGTAACAAAGCCAAAGCCCTCTTCCACGCTGCGTATTTGGCAATTGATAAGTTTGGCAAGTGAGTGAGAAAACTACCGCTCAGCAACTAAATTATCATTAACAGCTTTAGGGTGTTTTACAAGCCTACTCATCGGGACAAGTGTTAACCCCTTATTTTCTAACGTAGGAAGCCATTTTTTCAGCGCAGCAATTGTTTCTTTATGCGGATGGCCAATAGCAATGGCATAGCCTTTTTTATTCGCAATAGCCTCTAACTTTTTCAAGGAGGCTTCAATAAATTCTTTGTTTATTTCATGATCCAAAAACACATCACGTTCATTATAGGAAACGCCTTTTTTACTTGCTACATTTGCCGCAATTGAAGAATTTATAGTCTTTGAATCAATAAAATATAAATTATCATCCCTTACTTTCAAGTAATCCATAACCCTGTGCATCGCATTTTTATCTTGTGTAAGCTTGCTGCCCATGTGGTTATTGATGCCAACAAAACCATCAAACTGCGTTAATCCCCAATCAAGCACATTCATAAATTCAGTTTCATTTTGTGAAGATTTAAGCACCTTAGGCCCTCCGTCTATATAGGATTTTATAGGCTCCATAGGTATATGAACCATAAGCTCATGCCCATTTGCAGCGGCGCGCGCGGTGCGTTCTTTTAGATTCTTGGCATAGGGTAAATAAGATAGCGTCAAAGGAGCGGGCAGCACCTCAACTAGCTTACTACGCAGGCTTACGCCCATGTCATCAATAATAATAGCGATCATGCCATGACCTTTTGGCTCATCATATTGATAGGTAATTGTCGTGGATTTTTCTTCTGGTTTAGCTTTGGGAACTAGCTCAATATCTACTTCAGAAATAGCACCAACCAATTCCTTTATTTCAGCGTTATTTTCTAATACTTCCGATTTAAAATCACCCTCGACACCAATAGCAGGCTTAATCTGCGCCAGCTCTGAAGCTCTTTTATTAGCAAGAATTTCATCAATAGTTATGCTCTGCTCGGATAAGCTGGCAAAGCTTTCTTTACCTGTAGCTTCAATAGTCTTTGTTGGCGGCATTGCTTTACTAAGCATTACGGGGTCAATGTAGATACCATCATCCATATATGATCCGTGTTGCTGCCTAAGGCTTGATACGTCTATAGATATATCGCCTGACATATTTTTGCGATCAGGCCATATTTTATTTATTCCGCCAAACACAAATAAATCAGTCATAATAATCAATGCCCCGCCAATCAGGATAAAGATTATAGTTTTAGCTGGATTAGTTTTTCTGCTTCGATATTCCATAATAATGTTGTACTCTAAAATATAGTTTATTGCAAACTTGATTTTTTTAACACAGAGATGCATAACAAATCTATGATTACATTAATAGACAATTATGACAGCTTCACATATAACCTCGTTCAGTATCTCGGCGATTTAAACGCAGATGTGTGCGTCTATAGAAATGACGAAAAATCAGCGCAAGATATCATAAATGAGGCGCCTGCGGGGATTTTAATTTCACCCGGCCCTAGCGATCCTAACAGCGCAGGAATATGCCTTGAGCTTATAGGGCTAGCGGCGGAGAATAATATACCGCTATTTGGCGTATGTTTGGGGCATCAATCTATTGCGCAAGCCTTTGGCGGCAAAGTAATTCGCGCGGATAGTCCTATGCATGGCAAAGTTTCCGATATCACCCATAATGGTAAGGGCATGTTTAAGGGCTTGCCATCGCCCTACCCTGTTACGCGCTATCATTCCCTTATTGCAGAAAAAGAAAGCCTACCTGATTGTTTGGAAGTTATGGCGCAAACAAATGACGGCATTATCATGGCTCTATCCCACAAGAGTAAGCCAATACACGGCGTGCAGTTCCACCCTGAAAGCATAGCAACCGAGCATGGCCACGCTTTGCTTAAAAACTTTGTGGAGCTAACGCAATGACAGGGCAAAGCCTTAGCGAAAATGAAATGATTACCGCTATCTCCGAGATAATGGAAGGCAAATGGAGCGATGAACAAATAGCCGAGTTCTTAACCTCTCTGTCATCACGCGGCGAAACTATTGACGAGATCACAGGCGCGGCCAAAGTTATGCGGGCTAAAGCTCTGCCTATAAATGCCCCTGCGGGCGCGGTTGATTGCTGCGGCACTGGGGGGGATAAGTCGGGGACTTATAATATATCAACTGCCGTTGCAATAGTTGCGGCGGCGTGCGGCGTTCCTATTGCTAAACATGGAAACCGTAGCGCAAGCTCTAAGTCAGGCGCAGCAGACGTGCTGGAGGCTTTAGGGATTAATCTGGATGTTGCGCAATCTAAACTCGAAGAAGCGTTAAAGCTCTATAACTTTGCCTTCCTAATGGCTCCGCGCCATCACTCGGCGATGAGGCATGTTGCGCCAGTGCGTAAAGCGTTAGGCCAACGCACAATATTTAACCTTTTAGGGCCTCTTGCGAACCCTGCGAAAACCAAATTTCAATTGCTTGGTGTTTTTGATAAAGATTTGGTGCTTCCTATCGCTAAAACTTTGCAAAAGCTTGGCACAAAAAGCGCATGGGTAGTTCATGGCAGTGATGGACTGGATGAAATCACAACCACGGGCGATACATATGTGGCTAAGCTTAAAGATGGTAATATAATAGAAGGCACTCTGTCTCCCGCTGATTTTGGATTGCAGCAAGCTGAGCCTAAGGATCTTATCGGCGGTGAGCCGCAAGTAAATGCGGCGGCATTACTCGATATTATGAATGGTGCAAAAAATGCTTATCGTGATATTGTAATTGCTAATACTGCCGCTGTTTTAGTGATTTCAGGCAAGGAAAACGATCTTAAACATGCTGCTGTGGCAGCCGCACATGTGCTTGATAACGGCGATGCGCTTAAGCTTTTAAACCGATATAAAGACTTCACTCAAACACATGGCGAGAGCTAGATGGATATATTAAAAGAAATCTGCGAGAAGAAAAAAGAGCATATAGAGCATAAAAAATCCATGCACCCCTTGGATAATTTAATATGTGTCATTGATGAAATGCCTATGCCATATGGTTTTTTAAATCGTATGAGACGATCAAATGGCGCGGCTCTAATTGCCGAGGTTAAAAAAGCATCACCTAGCAAGGGCGTTATCAGGGATAATTTTCATCCAGTGGAAATCGCTAAACTATACGAAAAAGCAGGCGCGACATGTCTGTCTGTTTTAACCGATGAGCCGTACTTTATGGGCAATGATGCTTTTGTCGGCGCGATTAAAAAAGAAGTTGATTTGCCAATTTTACGTAAGGATTTTATGATTGATCCATACCAGATTTACGAATCACGCGCACTTGGCGCAGATTGTATATTACTTATCATGGCAGCTCTTAGCGATCATAAAGCTTTAGAGCTATACGAAACCGCAAAATCGCTAAATCTGGATATCCTTGTTGAGGTGCATAATTTGGCCGAACTAGAGCGATCACTCAAGCTAGAGCCCATGATGATCGGCGTTAATAACCGTAATTTAAAAACAATGAAAACCGATATTAATACATCCTACGACCTATTAATGAGCATCCCCGATTCGACTTACAAAATATCTGAAAGCGGTATTGATGGTAACGAGACGCTTAAAAATCTTCATG
>JAMONE010000184.1 GCA_027066695.1 Micavibrio sp.
TCTTGCTCAAATAATTAGCCGTAGAAGCAAAAACATCAGGCAGGCTTGTCCATATATCGCGCTTGCCATCACTATTTCCATCGACCGCATAAGCATTAAAACTAGATGGCATAAACTGATTCTGCCCCATTGCCCCCGCCCATGAGCCTTTCATTTCCTTTGACGCAATATGCCCTGCATCCAGTATTTTGAGGGCGTTCATCAGCTCAGAGCGAAAGAACTTAGACCGCCGTCCATCATAAGCCAGCGTCGCCAAAGCCTCAACCACGCCAAAGCCGCCTGTATTATTACCATAGCTAGTCTCGATTCCCCAAAGAGCCACAATATAAGGCGCGGGAACTCCGTATTTTTTAGCTATTTGATCTAATAATTTACTATGCTTTTGATATAACCTGCGACCTTGCGCCACTCGCGCATCATTAATGACGCGCTTTTTATATTGCGCAAACGTCATGCTTCCTTCGGGCTGTTTACGGTCAAGCTCGATAATACGGGCAATCGGCTTTATATTGCTTGTTGCCTCTTTAACAATATCGCTGGAAATCCCTTTGGCTATAGCCTCGGCTTTAAAATCATCAAGCCAAGCATCAAATTTATCATCGGCCATAGCTGATAACGGGAAAAATAATAACGTAATTAATATAATTTTATGTAACATCGGGAGAATCATCTTCATATAGTTTCTTTATGATTTCAAAGATAAAGGCTGTACTCCAACCAAACAAGATAAATCCGTTGGCAGCTTGAAAAGAACTCACAAGCCGCCAATTTTCCTTTGCTAAAAACAAATCACCAAAGCCTACTGTAGTGAATGATGAGGTGGAGAAATACAAAGCTTCTTCAAAATCGGTAATTTCAGGAACATTTATTAACAAATAAAAGATAGCCCAAACCCATATCTCTATTATATGAGCCAGAAAAACCCCCAATACAGCAATTACAATCAAAGGCATCTTCCATTGTGTCTTTAAAATTAATCGCGCTGTATTTTTTGATTTCTCAATCCATCTAATTAAAAAATCAAGGCAAACCGCGTGTATAACAACAGTTATAGATATCAAAATAGATCCTATAATAAGCTGAGGTATGATCATTTTTTATAAAACCTTAAATTTTTTTATTTTTCTATAGACAGACATACACAAAATTGAGTAGAAAATGAACCTCTAATGTAAAAACCGTACGAGCTGGACAGATGGCAGAGCGGTTGAATGCACTGGTCTTGAAAACCAGCGTGGGTTTATAGCCCACCCAGGGTTCGAATCCCTGTCTGTCCGCCACTTTTCTTTACTAATCCTTAATCAAAAACCCATTAACATGTTGTTATAGCTTGGAAACGTTATTTCCTTGACTAACTGCGCTATTTTTTTGTATCAAGAATGAGATACAAAACAACATACAAACAGGGTCACATGGATGTCGAATTATATTTTAAAGCATGGAGATATATTTTATTAGAACCTGTTCAAAATCTTTTGAGTATTAACACAGCGAAAGCGAGTGTTGCCATTTGCAAAGATGTATTAAGTTTCCTTTCGCAATTTTTCCATAGTCTTCTGCATTTTTCAAGCCATGC
>JAMONE010000185.1 GCA_027066695.1 Micavibrio sp.
TTATGAAGGTGATTTATGAAAAAGTCAATTTTAGTAGGTGTATTGTTGTTGGGTGGGGTTGTTGGGACTGCTCAAGCTGGACAGTGTTCTACGACCGTATCGCTTGTAGAGCAAAGTAAGGTAAAGCTTACCAATTTAGCTAATGCCTGGATTGGAGGCGGCTCCGCAGAGGCGCTTTTTGCTGCTAAAAATAGCTTGAATACTATCCAATGGGGGCCCTATAATAGTTTGTACGAGCATCAAGCCCCATCCCTCAATCCCATTCTTACATCGGCGATGAATGAGGTCGCAACGGCATTGGGGGGAACGCCAACCCCTCAGCAAAGCAACAGTATCAGAAACGTCCTATCTGATCTTGGTGCTGCCCTGGGCAGTTCTACGCAGTGCGCAGTGGGTCAGTAACCCCCCCATATAATAACTAGATAGTTGTATTTTAGCCCCCTTGATTGGGGCATTTTTTTGTCTAGTCTTTATATGACATTTTTTAAGCATGCCACTTTTATTGTATCATGAATATGCACATAAATGGAAGAAGCTGCATCTTGTGTTGTTGGCATGGATAGTGCTGAAGAGTGTACTTATACGTTGATATGATTTTAATAGACATAGTTGGTCTTATTGTATTAAGATAAATTGTACAATTAACTGAGTTACTGAAAAAATGCTTGAATATCCATTTCGCTTAAGGGCGAATATTATATCTCGCAGCAAGGGACATAATGCTGTTGCTGCTGCTGCTTATAGATCTGGTGAATTGATTTTAGATAGCGATGATGTGAAACACGATTATCGTCGCCGTCATGGCGTTATATCTACATTTATGGCTGTACCAAGGGAGGCCCCTGCTTGGGCAAGTAATAGGCATAAGCTGTGGGATAAAGTTGAGAAATTAGAGAAGCGCAAGGATTCTCAATTGGCGCGTGAGATAGTATTGTATCTTCCTCCTATTGATATATTCGATCACTTAACTCCAGAAAATAAAATACGGCAATTGCGTCAGTTTTATGAACCCCTTGTAAAAAACTATGTAAAAGATAATTTTGTAAAGGAAGGTATGATCGCCGATATAGCTTTGCATGAACCAAGCGAAAAAAATGACAAAAGTGAAAGTACAAAAGAGGAGAAAAATTACCATGCTCATATCATGCTTACAATGCGCAGGGTAAATACAGCGAGTAATGAATTTGGAGAAAAAGAACGTGCTTGGAATTCAGATGCTCTTCTTGATGGCTGGCGCAGGAAGTGGAATAATTCGATAAATACTACGCTTAGAAATCATAATATAGATGCTTTTGTAGATCACCGTTCATATAAGGAACGCGGTCTTGATATCGAAGCTACCAAGCCTGTTGGATCTTACAATCATAGGCAGGAAAAGAAAGGTATCAAAACTAAGGCA
Organism: Micavibrio sp.; assembly: GCA_027066695.1. GTDB lineage: Bacteria > Pseudomonadota > Alphaproteobacteria > Micavibrionales > Micavibrionaceae > UBA1672. Next base: position 1,400 of record JAMONE010000185.1, read on the forward strand.
GGTAATCATAATCGTGATATAAAGGCTAGGAATAAGCTGGGACATAAATATCTTGAACGTTTATTCGAACATAGCCCTATGGCATCTGGCAGCGATATTTTAGCAGCTATAAAAAAAGCTGGTTATGATAATGCGGAAGCTGAAAAAGAAAAGTTAGAGCATAATGGAATGCTTATTGCTTTGGATGCTAAAGAAACTAGACAAAAAGCTGATATGTTTGTGTTTGCGCCAATGAAAAAGCGCAGTGATAAAGTTAGAAATACATGTAAGTTTTTGCATAAGCGTTCAGATTATAACCTTAGCTCTGATATAGTGCAGGGCATTACTAAAAAACGAGGAGATAAGAAAATAAGGGATGCCCTTGAGTATGTAGCAGAGCCTCAAGGCTTCAAAACCATAGAAGCCGAGGATAACGGTCATAAGACTACATTTCTATCAAGTTGCATGAATATGTATGAAGAATCTGGCTATGACGTGATTAAGGTGGCTCGTAATAATGAGGGTAAAGATACTTTTAAGAAAGCAGGATTCGGCAAAGGTGTTCTTACATATCGTGATTTTTTACGCAGATTTGGTGAGCGTTATACAGGGGCGAGAAGCACTAAACAAAAAGTTATTATAATTGATGAAGCAGACCAGTTAAGCCCTATTCAGGATCAAGAAATTTTTGAAATGGCTCAAAAGATTAATGCTAAATTGATATATGTTGGTAATGCAAAAACTCGTAACAAACGTACTTGGCAGAGCCAATTTACTTACTACCGCAAGCTAACCGAGTCTAAGCTATTATGTGAGAAATTCTTAACGGCACAAAAACGCACAAAACAAGCAAAGCGTATAAGTGATGCATTCTCTCAAGCTAGAATATTTGAAGCTTTAACATTACAGAGTAACAACAAACGCGCTAAATATATAAATTGCTATAACAGTCCAGCAAGTGCTAAGCAAGGATTGCTGGATGCATGGTATTCTAAGATAAAAAAGAAGCATGATAATCGTTTTATTTTAACTTCTAGTGATAGTGATGCCGAAATTTTTAACTTTGCAATTCAAAATAAACGCTTGGAGAAGAAGCATCTAACAGCTAAATATGGTAAAATATTTAGTGTTGCCTATCCATCGAATAGCGGGGAAACGTTGCGCCGTGATATGCTTGTGTATCGGGGAGAGCAAATTCAGTTTAAGAAAGCATATAAAGCTCATGGGATAGAGGAAGGCACTAGAGCCATTGTTCGCATTAGTTACCGCGATCATTCATTGTTAGAGCTTGATGATGGTAGGGTTATAAAACTAGACCTTCAAGAGAATAATGGCTTTGATCTTGGTTATGCAGGTAGTAAGATGTCTCCAAGTGCTAAAAAACTAGATCAAGGGTATATTTATCATAGTAAAGAAAATGTTTTAGATGATGCGCCGTTGCTGTATCAAAGCTCTGAGTTACCAGTGAAATTATTTTATTCTCAAGACATGGCGGATAATTTAGAAAAGCTATCAAGTCAGCTTTTAGGATATAGGCATGATCTTTATCAAGGGTTTATTAATGCTAATGAAGCTGGTCAATATGAAGAGAATGAAGCTGGTCAATATGAAGATAAGAATGATATATTAGATGTTGATGTTACTCTCGATTAATATTGTTATTTGGTGATTATGGTAAAGCATTAGGGGGGTTACCCACCCCTGAAATACTGGATAGCTTGGTCGCGTTCAAATAGATATAGCAGGGTTTTTAGAGCTTTTCCGCGCTTGCTTTCTAATTTAGGATCTTTATTTATGATTAGCTTTGCATCATCACGCGCCGTAGCTAGTAAATCACTATGAGCGGCTAGATCGGCTATTTTAAACTCGGTCATGCCGCTTTGTTTTGTGCCGAGAATATCGCCGCCGCCGCGAAGCTCCAGATCTTTTTCCGCAATGATGAAGCCATCTTCCGTATCGCGCATAATATTAAGCCGCTCTTTCGCGGTTTCTCCTAGGGGCGTAGCGTAGAGCAAAAAGCAATAGGATTGCTCCGCCCCTCTGCCAACACGCCCGCGCAATTGGTGAAGTTGTGACAGGCCGAAATGCTCGGCATGCTCAATAACCATGATGGTGGCTTCGGGGACATTAACCCCGACTTCGATAACGGTAGTTGCCACTAATATATCAAGCGCACCATCTTTAAATTGCGCCATCACAGCATCTTTTTCAGTAGGTTTCATGCGTCCGTGAATTAAGCCAACGCGCCCTGTACCAAAGCAGGATTGTAGAATGTCAAAGCGTTCTTCTGCGGATGTTAAATTCACAAGCTCTGACTCCTCAACCAAGGGGCAAACCCAGTAAACACGCGCTCCTTCAGAGGTTTTGCGCTTAAGCCCCGCCATAACTTGCTCTATCTTCTCATTGGAAAATAAAAGTGTTTCAATCGGCTTTCGCCCAGCAGGCTTTTCATCCAGCTTTGAGACCTCCAGATCACCATAAGCTGTTAAAGCTAGCGTGCGCGGAATAGGGGTGGCGGTCATCACAAGAATATCTGTCCCCTTATTTTTATTGGATAGCTCAAGGCGTTGATGCACACCAAAGCGATGCTGCTCGTCAATTACAGCAAGGCCGAGATCATGATACTCCACATCTTGTTGGAATATGGCGTGCGTGCCGATAATGATTTGAGCATCCCCGTCTTTGATTTGCTGTAATATAGCGTCGCGACTCTTGCCCTTGTCGCGCCCTGTCAATGTGACAAAACTTACGCCCGCAGCGCAAAGCCAAGGCTTTAAGCTCATCTCATGTTGACGGGCGAGTATTTCAGTGGGAGCCATAATGGCTGCTTGCGCCCCCGCTTCAATAGCGTTTAGCATAGCCATACAAGCAACAACAGTCTTGCCACTACCGACATCACCTTGAAGCAGCCGTAGCATGCGGGCGGGGATGCGCATATCTTCGTCGATCTCGAATAGGCTGCGCTTTTGCGCACCTGTTAGGATAAAGGGCAAGGCAGCCTCGACTTTAGAGCGCAAGTCCGTAGAGGTAGGAAAAGCGCGTCCGTTAATTTTGCGTTGGTGATCTCGCACTATTGCTAATGTTAATTGATTGGCCAGCAATTCATCATAGGCAAGGCGCACGCGGGTTTTATGCATAGGCTCTAGCTCATCCAAGCTTAGTGGCTCATGAAGGGAACGTAAATTATCATGCCAATCACCCCAGCCATTTTGCGTTTTATGTGCATCGTCCAGCCATTCAGGCAGCTTTGGGATAAAATCAAGTGCGCCGTTAATCGCTTTTCTTAAGGTTTTGTTTGTAACTCCTTGAGTTAGCGGATAAATCGGCTCTACAGTTTCAAGGGTTTTACGCTCTTCTGGTTTGGCTATTTCAGGGTGAACCATTTGTGGCAGCCCTTGGAAATATTCAACTCTACCGCTGATTATCATGTTTTTACCAATGGGCAGCAGCTTTTCAATCCAACCTTTATTAGCATGGAAGAACACAAGTGATATCTCGCCGCTATTATCTGTGCATTTAACGCGATATGGCAGGGATTTACGCGCATTGGGGAAGTGCTTATCCACATGTACTTCCATTGTAACAACTTTGCCATTGGGGCATTTTGCGATAGGGCAGGAAAAGCGGCGATCTATGAAGTCAATCGGCGCATGCAATAGTAAATCCAAAACTTTCGGCCCGCCGATAAGTTTCTCCAGCAGCTTGGCATTACGAGGGCCAACCCCTGCAAGAGTGGTTAAGCTGCGGAATAGTGGGTCAATTTCAAAAGGTCTTTGATTCATTTGGGGCTCATGTTTGACTCGTGGGTGTTAAAATATTTTTTCAGAGTTCAATATATATAAATTTTTATAAAAGTGCTATATGCTCAATTAGTTATTGTCATCTCGAACGCGCAAAGCATAGCTTTGTGCGGAGAGATCTTAAGAGCCCTCAGCTAAGAAGCTTTCGGGATGACAATGGAGATTGTTTTTGGGAAAGATTATAATGAGCATATTCATGGAAGTCGTCGGTAGTGCGGATGAAAACATTGAAAATAAACGCAGACGCTTGATTTTTCGCTCTGCTCATCGCGGTATTAAGGAAATGGATCTTATAATGGGCAGCTTCGCAACGGCGAATGTCCCTGATTTCACCGATGATGAACTTGCGCAGTACGATCAGCTCCTATGCAATAACGATCCTGATTTATATAACTGGATCACTGAAAAAGAACCCGCCCCTGATGATATCGCTGATATGGGCGTGTTTCAGAAATTATTGGTGCATCGGGTTGTTTAATATATCGTGTTGTATTGACTTTGTAATGGTTTTGCATTAATATAGTAATGAAGGGGTAATGACAATGGTTACGGTACAAACAAGAGTCAGTGAAGAGCTTAAAATTCAGGCAGAGGCTTTATTTAAAGATATGGGCTTAACCACGACGGATGCGGTTAGGATGTTTTTAACGCAATGTATTAATCAAGGCGGGCTTCCTTTCACTCCGACAGGTAAAAGGCCTAATATGCAAACATTAGAGGCTCTTAATGAACAGGATGGCAATGCGTATAAAAGTGTTGAGGAGCTATCAACATTGTGGAAATAATCACTAAAACCCGATTTGAAAAAGATGTTAAGAAGCTAAAAAAGAGGCATAAGGATTTTTCAAAATTAGAAAAAGTGCTGCGTGATTTAATTGCAGGAAATAAGTTGGATAAAAAATATAAAAGCCACCCGCTGGTCGGCAATTGGCAGCCATGTTGGGAGCTTCATATAGAGCCAGATTGGCTGCTTATATATTTTGTCGATAAAGAAAATAATCAGCTAATTTTATATCGTACAGGCACACATTCAGATTTGTTCTAAACCTTCCGAAAAACTGCACGATAAGCATATTTCTTATACATATGCGTAACTTCCAGTGAGCCTTTACCTGCGGTCTCAAGGCTAACCAAATATTCCAATATCTCGGGTTTATGATAGACGTGGAACAGTCTTAACCACCAAAACACAAATTTGCTAAATGGCTTTGGCAGATCATCTTGAGAACCAAAATCAACAATATGGATTTCCCCTCCTGCGGGTAGTAATTCCAGCGCGTGGTCTATAGATTCCTTCCACGGTGGAATAATCGACAGAGCATATGAAAACACAATTTTATCAAGCGGCTGATCTAGTCCAAACAGAGCCTTAGGATCAAAGCTTTGGGAGTAGGCTTGCTTTAAATTTAACTTACCCGTTAATGCGGCAATCTCCACATTTTTATTCGCAGTTTTCAGCATCTCATCCGACGCATCAAGGCCGTAAATATTTGCCTTAGGGTATTTCTTGGCAATTTTAATAAGGTTTCGAGAAGTTCCACAGCCAACTTCACAAATATTTTCGCCGTCTTTAGCGTCAAGGTTAGCAATCAAATCATCACGGCCAAGCAGGTAATATTTGCGAGTAAGGTCATAAACATGGCGCGTCCAGCGATACATATTATCCATGTCTTTTTTGACTTGATCCTCATCAGAGCGTATCACGTTGCTTGTCATGTCCTTACGCAGCCTTTTTTGCTTGTTTGCGATTTAAAGTATAAGTGTGAAAACCACCGTAAATGGATGATCTGTCTTGCTCATTGCGCGGCGCAGCGAGGCTCTCGTCATATTCCCAAGGTGATAAATTATCATCGTTAAGCTTATCAGTTAGCGGGCTTACATCGCCAGCCGTGCGGAATATAACGCGCGCGCCATCACTAGCCGAGCGCAATACTGCGTCCCAAAGCTCGTTAAGTTGATCTTCATTCATCCAGTCTTGGGCATCAAGAAATACAAATACATCAACTGATTGTGGGTTTTGAGAATCAAGATATTCAGTGATTGTTTTATGAACTACTTTAGCATTTTTAATATTAGCTTTCAGTGTCTCATAGTTTTCTTCCTTAAGATAGCGAGGGACAGCCATCTTGTTTTCGCGGTCATAACCACGATTAAAGGCTTGCCATGCGAAGTAGTTATCCTGAATAGGGAATTGGCACGCCATGCGCTCTAACCGAGCTTTCAGAAGCGTTGCCATATTGCCATTCGCCGATACATTAAGCTCGTCAAATTGTGATGGCGGAATACCTAAACCATAAAGAGCTTCTGGCTTACCACATAGCATACGTATGAATTTTTTATCAAATATAGGGCCCAAGGTATTATCAAAGATTTCTTTTTGCTCATCAATTGAGCTGGCTTTTAATATATCACGTGGGTCTTCGCCATAGATTTTAGAAATCAAATGAACCATGCCGATAAACTTACCCAAAAGGCCATAGCGATATATATTCTTTTTGAATAAATTTATGCGCCTTCCATGTGGAACTATGATTTTCTCCCAGTAATCTTTGGTGTATTTATCAAGGTTAGGAGCAATATATTTATCGTAATTCTTAATATTTTTAGGATCATCCGCGCAACCGAAAAACAGGAAAAAGCTATCATAA
>JAMONE010000186.1 GCA_027066695.1 Micavibrio sp.
CTTAATGCTGGCAAGCTTAGAAAAGAAAAGCGCAAGCAAAAGAAAAATATCAAGATGCTGGAAAAAGAAGTTGAGCGTTTGAAAGAAGATAAATATGCTACCCAACCACCCCAAAATGTTTTGTGCAATTGATACGAATAATCTTGATAAAGCTTGCGAATTATCCGCAGTTATTGCGCCAATTACTGGCGGTATTAAGCTAGGGCTGGAATTTTTCAATAATTTCGGTCTGCAAGGAATAGAGCGTGTTGTAGGAACTTGCCCTGAAGCTCAGCTTTTTATTGATTTGAAATTCCACGATATACCAAATACTGTTGCTGGCGCGGTGCGCGGTATTTGCAGTAATTTTGATCCTACTTACTTAAATGTTCATGCATCTGGCGGGCGAGAAATGATGATCGCGGCAAAGGAAGCCTGCGGCAAAGACACTAAATTACTCGCCGTAACCTTGCTTACCAGCCTTGATGAGGCGGCAATTCAGGAGGTTGGCTATCAAGATAATGTCTCCGCGCAAGTAGAAAAACTAGCATTACTCGCTAAACAAGCAGGGCTGGACGGGGTTGTTTGCTCGGCGCATGAAATTGAAAGTCTGCGCAAAGCTTGCGGTGATGATTTTGCCCTGATGGTTCCAGGAATTAGACCAGCGGGAGCAGCTCAAGGGGATCAAAAACGTGTCATGACCCCTAAATCCGCTTTAGATAAAGGCGCAACCCATCTGGTAATTGGTCGCCCTATAACCAATGCTCAAGATCCAGCCATCGCGGCGCGAGATATTTTGGAAGGCTTATAATGTTTACACCTACGTTAGATACAAAAGAAACGGCGCAAAATATTAAGGCTTTTGTTGCTACCAATAAAAGTGAATTTTGGAAAATTTTAAAACCGCTTATTCCTTTTATCTTGGGGTTGAATTTACTAGATACTGTAATCACGGTGTTATATATGTCAGGCAGTGATAATGATTTTACGTTGGGCGGTATTATTGCGACATATTTCATTAGCGTTCTGGTTATTTCATGGCATAGAATTGTAATACATGGCGCGGATAACTACACGCCAATGAACCCGTTTAAGCCAAAAAAGCATGAGCTTGTCTTTATAGGGGTGGCTGTTGCTTTGCCTTTGGCGGTGATGTCTGCTTTGGGCGTTTTAATATGGTCACTAACTATGATTGTGCCGTTTCCTGTTGTTATGGTTGGGTGCTTTATATTAATCAGCTTAGCGATATATTTTTATTACAGAATTTGCTTTTATTTCCCCGCCAAAGCAGTTGATGCAAATATCACTATTAAACAAGCCTTTGATTTGAGTCAGGGGCTGTTATGGGATTTGATTATGGCATTCTTGGCGGCTTCGTGGAAGCTACTATTGGTGTATTTCACATATGTGATAGCAATCATATCAATATTACCAGTCATAGCAGCTAGTATGGATTCTACGGTAATAGTATCCCTTATTGCTTTTGTAATGTTTATACCCAGAATTATATATTTTCAGCCATTAATTATAATTATCGGAATTACGGCTCTGTCCAATTATTATCTCTACGCTATTCAAAATAAAGACGAAGCTGATTTAACATGACACAGGTAAAAATATGCGGCATTAAAACGCCAAATATATTAGACGCTGCAATATCTAGTGGAGCGCGCTTTATTGGCTTTGTATTCTACCCGCCATCGCCTAGAAATATTGATGTTGATACCGCAAAGGAGCTAGCCCTCACCCTTCCTACAGGCGTGCGCAGTGTTGGCCTGTTCGTTGATCCAACTGATGAGCAGCTAGATAATGTATTGGGACGTGTTCCCCTTGACATGATGCAGCTTCACGGCGTTGAGAGCTTAGAGCGCGTGGCGCAGATTAAAGAAAAATACGCTCTGCCGATAATTAAAGCATTCCCTGTTCGCACGGCAAAAGATATAGAAAATGCCAAGCCCTATGAGGATATTGTTGATTGGTTGTTATTCGATAATATAGCTGGCGGATCAGGGCAAAGCTTTGATTGGGATTTACTCACGGGGGCGGAGTTTTCAAAGCCATGGATGCTATCGGGTGGTTTAAACGCTGATAATGTGGTTGATGCTATTAAAACCCTCGCGCCAAATGCTGTTGATGTTTCTTCTGGCGTTGAGGCTGCGCGCGGTGTAAAATGCCCACAGAAAATTCGCGCTTTTATTGAAGCATGTAAATAAGGGAGATTTATATCATGGAATTATGGGTGATTTTAGCAATTATCGGCGTTATCGCAGTTATATTTGTGATGCTTTACAACCGACTTGTTGCACTAAGGCAAACACGAGAAAATGCATTTTCCGATATAGATGTACAGCTAAAGCAACGCTATAACCTTATTCCGCAGCTTGTCGAGACGGTTAAGGGCTACGCCGCGCATGAAAAGCAAATATTTGAAAATGTAACGAGCGCGCGCGCAGGTGTCGGCGCAGCCAAAGCCGCTGGTGGCGAGAGAGTTGCGGCTGAAAATGTTCTGGGCGGTGCGTTAATGGGGTTATTAGCTGTGGCAGAGAATTACCCTGATTTGAAAGCCGATCAAAACTTTCAAAAATTAATGGATGAGCTATCGGATATTGAAAATAAAATCGCTGCGGCTCGTCGCTTCTTTAATAATGCGACATCTGAATATAACACAGCTACCGAACAATTCCCCGCTGTTCTAATAGCAAATATGTTTAATTTTAGTAAAGAAGATTTCTTTGAGCTTGATGAGGCCGAGGCCGCTCTTGTGCAAAAAGCTCCTGAAGTTAAGTTCTAAAAACCATGGTGAGTACCGCGATAGGCTTAAGCTCTCATATATGGAATAATAACTTACGATGCGTATTGTTATTATTGATTTACCCTGTTTTGATTATAGGGGTGTTTTGGGCAATCTCTTTCGCGCTTGGTATGCTCTCAAATAATAATGGTGAGACTTGGATATTTGTTGATTTTGCCAATAAAATTACTTACGAATTTTTTCCATTAATCATTAGCGGCGTTTCAATTTGGTTTATTATTGCATGGTTTTTTAATACCCGCATGATCAGAAAGCTGTCGCACTCTCACCCTGTTAGCAGGAAAGAAGAGCCAGAGCTTTATAATTTGCTTGAAAATCTATGTATATCCCAAGGTGTGAAAATGCCACATTTGGAGATCATAGAGACCCACGCTCGCAATGCTTTTGCCAGCGGTATATCCGAGGGAAATTTTGCTATCACAATAACGCGTGGCCTTATGAATAGCTTGTCCAAGGATGAGCTGGAGGGCGTTTTGGCGCATGAGCTTACCCATATTCAAAACCGTGATGTACGGCTTTTAATCGTTTGTATAATTTTCACAGGGTTATTTGGGTTTTTAGCTCAGCTAGCGTGGAGTAATCTGCGCTATAGCCTGTTTTATGGCCGTAGACGTAGCAATAATAACAATGGCTCGACCTTTATCATTATCATTGTAATAGCTATTATTTTATGGCTGGGATATATGGCGAGCTTGCTTATGAGGTTTGCTTTATCACGCAGGCGTGAATATATGGCCGATGCAGGGGCGATTAGTATGACGAAAAACCCCGAGGCTATGATGCGCGCGCTTATGCGAATATCAGGGCGCGATCAAATACCGCAAACTACAGATGATATAGCGATGATGTGCATTGAAAATCACAAGCCTTTTATGGGCATGTTTGCGACGCACCCGCCAATTACGAATCGTATAAAAGCTATATCAGAAATAACGCGAACGCCTATTCCCGAGAAATCAAACCTTGCGCCAGTAAATAAAGATCATAGCTTTTCTAACCTCACACATAAAAAAGCTACGCGAACAAATCCTTGGTTAACACACCGAAAACGGAAATAGATTTATGTTTTGTGGATAAGAATTTATTTTATTTTTATCCATTGGCGAAAATTGCTTGTTCCTGATAGATTGTAGTTCTTAGTTAGAAATTTAAAAAATGTGTTTAGTATCAATGTCTTACATTGAGGCTGGTTATTTTGCTATATTTTTGGAGGAATAAAATGAGTTGGACTGATGATCGCGTAGATATTTTGAAAAAGCTTTGGGGTGATGGTCACACTGCGGCTGAAATTGCCAAGAAACTTGGTGGTGTTACGCGTAATGCTGTAATTGGAAAAGCTCATCGTTTGAAGCTCTCTAATAGAGTGTCTCCAATTCAACAAAATAAAAAGCCCGCAAATAAAAATATTGAACAAAAGCTTGTGAAAAAGGTAAGTTCTAATTCTAATGTGGCTAAGGTTTCTGCTGTTTCAGCTAAAAAGAGCGCACCTGTTATATCTGGTGAGCTATATAGCTTAATGGATTTAAAGCCACGCATGTGTCGCTGGCCATCTGGCGATCCTAGGGAAGAGAATTTTGGTTTCTGCGGTGATACAACTATTTCAGGCATCCCTTATTGTGAAGAGCATGCAAAGCTTGCTTATCAAGCAGCCACGCGCAATCGTATCTTAAATTCTGATAAGAATGCAAAAAAAGCACATAATAATGGCGTAGGACTTGTCGCAAAGCAGGCAGCATCTTAATCTATAAAATATTTCATTTGATCTACCCTTGATATAAACACCTAAGATAAAGAAATTTGACATTTCTGATCGCTACACTCTAAACATATAATGTATAATATGTTTAGAGTTATAGCTAATAATGCTATCAAAGCTTGCTGCATTCTATATTTTACTGTAAGACTAGCCACCATGAAACCAGCATCAAGAATACAAGCCACAATCGAAATTTTAGAGCGCGATCAAAATATTCGTGTTCCCCTTGACTCTTGCGTTGGGGATTATATGCGAAACCGTCGCTATATTGGATCGAAAGACCGCCGCGCCGTAGCCGAACGCGTATATGAAATTGCGCGTCACCATGCGCGAATTAATTGGTGGCTTGATAAGCATAGCGTTGAGATTACTCCGCGAAGCCGCACTATATGTTGGCTTGCTTTGGGTGAACAAGCAGATGAGAAAAGACTTCATGATTTGCTTGACGGCTCTGGTTATGCGCCAGAAAAGCTGGATGACAGTGAAATTGCCTTTGCACAAAAAATTGTCGGACTAAATATTGAGCATGAAGATATGCCTGAAGGCGTATTATCAGAATGCCCACCCGAATTTGAGGCAGTCTTACGCGATTACTTTGGCGAAGGATTTAAGGATGAAATGCTGGCGATGATGGTTCCTGCGACATTGGATGTTCGGGCAAATATCTTTGCTATGGAGCGCGAAAATGTTCAAAGCTCACTGGAAAAAGATGGCATTGAAACTACGCTTACGCCTTTCTCACCTTGGGGGCTGCGCTGCGTTGAAAAAGCATATCTATCCAAAACTAAAGCGATGAATAAGGGCTGGATTGAGATTCAAGATGAAGGCTCGCAACTAATTGCTCATGTTTGTGATGCGAAATCAGGCATGCAAGTCCTTGATTATTGTGCAGGCGGCGGCGGTAAAACGCTTGCACTCGCCGCAGCAATGAAGCGCAAAGGGCGCGTTGTTGCAATGGATTTAGATGAAAAACGCCTTGAAAAAGGACGCAGACGCTACAAAAAAGCTGGACTTGCTGATATTATAGAAGTGCGCCCACTATCCGATATTCGTCACAAAAAATGGCTAAAACGCCAAAAAGGCACGTTTGATATCGTTCTAACCGACGTTCCATGCAGCGGTACAGGCACATGGAGACGCAATCCTGATATGCGCTGGCGCAATTATGGCCCTACGCTAAATGAGCTTGTAGAAATCCAAGCAGAGATTTTAGACAAAGTTGCCAAAGCTGTTAAAGTCGGCGGCAAGCTGGTTTATGCTACATGCTCACTTTTACCAATTGAAAATGAAGAGCAAGTCGAAAAATTTCTTAAAAATCATCCTGAATTTGAGATACAGCCACTTGATGAAGCCCTTGGATTAGGCACACCATTCATGCGCCTAACTCCGCATCGTCATAAAACCGATGGCTTTTTTGCAGCCACGCTTATTCGTAAAGAATAATTGACTACTAATTTGACCAGCATCAATGGCTTTGCCTTTAAAAGACTTTTATATCATAGGTTAAGTAAGCCAGTGGAGATATTCTTATGATTACATATGAACAAGCAAAAAATATTATCATTGCAGAAGGACAAAGCTACAGCCTTAAAACACAAGCTATAGCTACGCCAGATATTTGCGGGCATGTTTGCGCCAAAGATTTAGATGCCCCGATTTCAGTTCAACCCTTCGATAATTCAGCGATGGATGGCTTTGCCGTATTTAGCTCTGATCTTGTCGATGCTAAAGAAGATAACCCTGTTACCCTATCACGAATAATGGTTATTGCCGCAGGTGATAGCGTTCCCGATATAGATGTAACAGCCGATCAATGCGTACAAATCATGACGGGGGCGCCCCTGCCAAAGGGGGTGGATAGCGTTATTCCCATTGAGCTAGTCTCTTCAATAGATGGTGATAACATCACATTTACCCAAAAACCCCGCCAAGGCGCACATATACGAAAAGCAGGCGAAGATTTTCAAAAAGGGCAAAATGTCTTAAAAAAAGGTGATTTAATAGAAGCGCAGCATATTATGGCACTGGCAACGCTTGGCATTGATAAAGTTGAAGTCTATAGAAAGCCGAATATTGCGTTTCTTGCGACAGGTAAAGAGCTTGTCGATGATTTATCGCAAGATTTACAATCAGGGCAAATTTATAATTCAAACGCTCCATATGCGTGTGCAGCTTTGGATGCAATGAATGTGGCTTGTAAGGAATGCACCACCATTCCCGATAATCAGCAAGCGTTCGAGGAAAAGCTGAAAACGTTAATGATACAAGATATAGATATAGTAATATCAAGCGGCGCGGTTTCGGCTGGTGAGTTTGATTTTGTAAAAGCAGGCCTTGAAAATATTGGCGCGAAAATATTGTTTCATAAAGTCTATGTCAGACCAGGAAAGCCCGTTCTATTTGCCCGCCTACCAAACGGATCATTATATTTCGGCTTACCTGGAAACCCTGCTGCAAGCTCGGTTAGTTTACGGTTTTTTGTTAACCATGCCTTAAGGGCTATGCGATCACAAGAAGAGGAAAAGCCAAGCTACGCAAAGCTTATGACTGCCTTCTCAAAGAAAAAAGACTTCCGCATATTCTTAAAAGCCAAAACAGATAGCTGGGATGATGGATTTCTAACAGTAGATTTATTTGCTGGACAAGCATCATTCATGGTCAATCCATTTTTGAAAATGAATTGCTGGGCGGTTGCGCCAGAGGGCATAGAAGAGCTAAAAGCTGGCGATGTAATAGAGATATTCCCGCTATAATCTTCCAAGCTATACTTTAAAAACAAACAGCCCATGACTTAGTTGTTCCATCGGCTTTTATGATGCCTTTAATAACGATTTCGTCTAGCTCTATGCTGGTTTTGCAGGAGAATGTCGGGATTAGGGTTCTTAATGTCAGCTCTAATTGTCTTCCAGCATAAAACGGCCCTGAAGAACAAAATTCCGAGCGATCAATGAAATAATCTTCTCCCTCACGCTTTGTACCAGCTTTTTCGAGGCGAAATGTTCCTGTATGACGCGCTTTTGACCCATCAGGCGCAGTGTAGTAATCAGTAGAAAACTCACCATAGACCCTATATGGAGCTTCGTTACGCACCGTAAAGCATATTGGCTGCGCGGTAATTTCCTGCGCTACCGCAGGTGAAGCAAATAATGGTAAGAGCAATAATAAATAAAATAGATTTTTCATGTAATTACTTTAGCATCCTTTCCACAAAGGCCTATCTAGTTTATATAAATAATAT
>JAMONE010000187.1 GCA_027066695.1 Micavibrio sp.
GAGGGGGTTAAAAGAGCTAAACCAAACATGAAGAGAGCCCTTGCTCAAGACCTTGAGGGACAATGTTTGACAATAACAAGTCACTTAGCAAAAGTTAGCCTAAACTCTAGGGATCCGGTTTTATTAGTAGACCCTGAAAAAGAGTTGTATAGAAGATTTAGCCCGAATGAGGCTGCTGCAATACAATCATTTCCAGCATCCTTTGAATTTATAGGTAGCCAAGGAGATGCTTATAGACAAATAGGTAACGCAATACCACCAGTATTAATGTGGCATATTTCTAACGCATTAAAGGATGTATTATCACCCATTACAGTTACAAATCGTGAACATTACCGTCTTAAAGAAACCTGTATGGAAATGGCTTGATATAAGTAATTTAACATTGTGCCTATTAAATTATCCCTCCGCACTAAAAAAGATGGGGCGAACAACGCTAATCTCCACAAGGGATATTCATGCATGGTTTGATGCCCTACCTACCAAATAAAGAATAAATAAATGTAATAAAACTTAATTTAAACGGTAGCCCCGAGGTAGCCCCAGATAAAACAAAAGCCGCTCGAAAGCGGCTAAGTCATTGATTTAATGGTGCTGCTGGGGAGAATTGAACTCCCGACCTCGTCATTACCAATGACGCGCTCTACCACTGAGCTACAGCAGCAACTTATGAATTGACGCGCAAGTTACAATAAAAAATCTGGCATGTCATCATATTTTAAAGTAAGAATACATTATGAACGCTAAAAATACAGAAAAAATTGACAAACGAGCCGCTGCCTTGCGCAGTAATCTAAAGCGTCGTAAAGAAAAAACCAAGAGTGAAAAGATGTTAAAACCGAAACAAAATAACGATATTATAATGCGCCCTGGAATACTCGCCGATCACCAAATCCGCGAGCTTGCGCAAAATGAAGGCATGATAGAGCCTTTTATCGAAACACAAAAGCGCGATGGTATTATCTCCTACGGCCTGTCATCTTATGGTTATGATGCGCGTTGTTCGGAGGATTTCAAGATCTTTACAAATATCGATAACGCAATGGTAGATCCGAAAAATTTCTCGGATAAAAGCTTTGTTGATCGCAAGAGCGACGTTTGTATTATTCCCCCGAACAGCTTTGCTCTGACCCATACTGTTGAGTATTTTCGTATTCCAAAGGATGTGCTGGTGATATGTCTGGGGAAAAGCACCTATGCACGTTGTGGATTAATTGTGAATGTCACACCGCTAGAACCTGGTTGGGAGGGGCATGTAACGCTGGAGATATCCAATACTACGCCGCTTCCTGCGAAAGTTTATGCTAATGAGGGCGTGGCTCAGTTCTTATTCTTTAAGGGCAGCGATGCTTGCGAGGTTAGCTATGCGGATAGAGCTGGTAAATATATGGGGCAGCGCGGCGTTACCCTGCCCAAGCTATAAGAGGCATCATGGACAGCATATCAGTCATTGGCGGCAATCAATTAAACGGCACTATTCCCATTAGCGGAGCAAAAAACTGCGCTCTGAAACTTATGTGTGCGGCCTTGTTAACGCAAGAAGAAATGCATTTCGAAAATAGCCCTAACTCATTGCGTGATATGGATTCGCAAACTGAGCTGCTGGAATATCTGGGGTGTAAGATAAGCCGTGATAAATCCCTTATGAGCATTAATGCTGGTAATATCCAAACATATACCGCGCCATATGATATCGTGCGAAAAATGCGCGGAAGCATCCTTGTTCTTGGCCCGTTGCTCGCCCGTTTTGGTGAGGCAAAGGTATCTATGCCGGGGGGCTGCGCCATTGGCACTCGCCCTGTTGATCTGCATATCAAAGGGCTGGAGGAGATGGGCGCGAGCATTATACTTGAAGAGGGTTATATTAATGCAACCGCGCCAAAAGGCGGGCTGCAAGGCACGAAAATCATATTCCCCAAAGTATCTGTTGGTGCGACTGAAAATCTGATGATGGCGGCTACGCTGGCAAAGGGTGAAACTGTTTTGGTAAATTCCGCGAAAGAGCCTGAAATCATTGATCTTGGTGAATGTTTGATAAAGATGGGCGCGAAGATATCAGGGTTGGGAAGCGAAACGATACGTATCGAAGGGGTAAAAGCTTTAAGTGGAGTGCGTCATAGCGTCGTGCCAGATCGCATCGAAGCAGGGACTTACATAATTGCCGCAGGAATGACAGGTGGAACATTGCGCTTGCAAAATGCACGGGTAGAGCATTTAAGTGCGCCGCTTGGCCTGTTATCTCAAAGTGGAATAGAGGTCGAGCAAGAGGGCAATGATATTATCGTTCACCGCGAAATTGGTCGCTTGCAAGCTATTGATGTTATGACCGAGCCATATCCCGGCTTTCCCACAGATTTACAAGCACAGTTTATGGCTATGCTAACATTGGCTGAAGGCGCGGGAATGGTGACTGAAACTATCTTCGAAAATCGCTTTATGCATGTGCCAGAACTTAACCGTATGGGCGCGGATATCACGGTGCAGGGTAATTCTGCAATTGTACGCGGAGTAGGGCGCCTGCACGGCGCGGAAGTAATGGCAACTGATCTGCGCGCAAGTGTGGCTTTGGTGTTGGCTGGGTTGGTCGCAGAAGGCGAAACCATAATTAACCGCATCTACCATTTAGAGCGCGGCTATGAAGATATAGTCGGTAAGCTAGGTAATGTCGGCGCGAATATCAAACGTGTTGGCGGGTAGGGGCTTGCCCCTAAAAACATGTCTAATAAGTGTATAGTTTTTTGTTTATACCTTGGCGCTATTGCAAGCGATTTGATAAGGGATTAATAATATCACATTAATTTATTTTGAATTCGAAAAGGAAAGCTTTATGTTCTCTCGTTATTTTATGATTTTTTCAGCTTTGTTAATGGTTAGTGCATGTACAGGAAATGCAAATAAGGGTGACGTTGGTATTCAAACATCGATAGATGACGGTGTTATTATTGATCAGAATGACTTTTATGGAGATAATGGCCCAACTCCAGGGACGCAAGCTGACTTGGTTGTAAATGTTGGTGACCGTATTTTCTTTAAGACGGACAGCTCTGACCTTACTTTAGAGGCGCGCACTGCGCTTGAGAATCAAGCTACATGGCTTGAGCAATATCCTAGCTTGAATGTTAATATTGAAGGCCATGCGGATGAGCGTGGAACGCGCGAATATAACCTTGCGCTTGGTGATCGTCGTGCTAATGCAGTTAAAAATTATCTTATTGCGCTTGGCGTTAGTCCTGTGCGTGTTGGGGTGATTAGCTATGGTAAGGAGCGTCCAGCCGTTCCAGGTGCAAATGAGATGGCTTGGTCACAAAATCGCCGCGGCGTAACTAAGGTTCAATAGGAAGTCGTTATGTTTCGTATTTTGATGATTTTAGTATTTGTGTTTTCTATGCCTGCGTTGTCGCAGGCGCAGAGCTATGGTGATCCATCATCTGCGGCGGCGGCGGAAATTCGTTTTCAGCAATTAGAGAAGGAAATCCGCAGGCTTACAGGTATTGTTGAGCAGCAAAACTACGAAATCAGACGACTTCGCGCCGAGCTTTTAAAGGCTGTGGGTGATTTGGAAGTGCGCGTTAATGATTTGGAAGGCGGGAAGACTGCTTCTCCTGCTGAGCCGAAGGATGCGGGGGAGGGGCTTAAAATTAAGCCTTCAGATATTACTGCGATTAATACAAGCTCACAGCCTAATCCGCCTGAGAGTGTGCAAACGCTGGGCACTATTAATAAGTCGCCAGATACTGGTAAGGTTTCATCAAAAGACGCCGCGCCCCGCGCCTATGAACATGCTTATGGCTTTATAAAGCAGCGTGATTTTGCGAATGCCGAGAAAGCTTTTGCTAAATTTATGTTGGATTTTCCAAATAGTCCTTTGGTTTCCAATGCTAAATATTGGTATGGAGAGACATTTTATGTGCGCGGTAGCTACGAGAAATCCGCGCGTATATTCGCTGAAGGCTATAAGCAATTCCCTAAAGGCTCAAAAGCGGCAAGTAACTTGCTAAAACTTGGAATGGCTCTTAGCGGTATGGGCAAGAATGATGATGCTTGTGTTGCCTATAAACAGTTGAAAAAGGATTATTCTAAATCCTCTGTTCCTGTTGTTAAACGCGCCCAAACCGAGATGAAGCGCATTAATTGTCGTTAATTTGGCTTGAGCTTATGTCTCTATAAGTCTATACAGGCATGATGATTAAAGCATTTTTCGATAAATATATGGATGGATCTTGTGATATTGCCGTGGCTGTTTCTGGCGGCGCGGACAGCATGGCTCTTTGCTTTGCTTTGTCGGAGTATCTATCAAATGATATTACTATACATGCTTTAACGGTGGATCATGGCTTGCGCTTGGAAGCTGGAGATGAGGCTTTGCATGTGGCGCAGCAATTGGCGCGTCTTCCCAATATTGAACACCATATTTTGAAATGGGAGCATAGCGGCGGAGCTACTCCTGATGCACGTATTCAAGAGCTAGCGCGTAATGCTAGATATGATTTGATGGGTGGATATATGAGGGAGCGCGATATAGCTCATTTATTCCTTGGGCATCATATGGGGGATCAGGCCGAGACATTTTTATTTCGTCTAGCCAAGGGGAGCGGCATTGACGGGCTGTCTTGTATGTTGCCTTTGCAAAAAATGGTAAATGACGTTATTTTGTGCCGTCCGATGCTTGATTTGGAAAAGTCTTATATGATTGATTTTTGCGCTGATCGAGCCATTGAATATATAGATGATCCATCGAATAAATCAGATAATTACGCACGTGTACGTCTGCGTAAATCTATGGATATTTTAGCCTCGGAAGGCTTATCAGCTAAGCGTTTGAGCGTTTGCGCCGCTAGGCATGCTCGCGCTCGTAAGGCGTTGGAATATGCGGCAGATAAGGGGTTTGAGCAGTGCATTCTTCAAAATGATGCAAAACGTATCGTATTTGCATTTAAACCCCTAACTGAAATGCCTGAAGAGATCGTGCTGCGAATAGTGATTACGGCGATGGCTCACTTGACCCATAGTGAAGGCTATGGTGCGCGTTTGGAGCGTGTCGAAAATTTATGCTCTGATTTGATGACGGAGAAGCCTTTTCGTAAACGCACATTAGGTGGCCTTGTTTTTGAGCATAACTCCAAAGACAACACTTTTGTTATCTTCTTGGAGAGGTGAATTTTTTCACTCCATAATATCCAGCCAGTTATCGGCCATATGATCGAGGGTAAAGCTTTCGGTTATTTCGAACAAATCTATGGGTTTGTTCAGGGTTTGGCCTATATCCCTGCCGAAAGGGGCGGTTTTGTTGCGTATTTCGCTTCCCTGTGGAATATAGGATATGCTGCCGATAGGAAGGCTTAGATTTATGCTGTGATAGGCACTGGTAGTTCCGCCGAATAAATCAGGCTCGCTGTAATTGCTTAATGTGGTGGTGGCTATGATTTTAGCGCCATTGTTAAAGCTTTTGCCAAGCCCTAGCGAAATGCCGCTATCACCTGCGAGGAATCTCCCGACTTTTGCACTTAACGTCATGTTTTGGTTGGGGATATCGTACCAGCCATTGACATGCCCGCTGATTATACTTGCATCGCTAAGCCCTAGATTAAGTGGGGTGAAGGGATTGCGGCGTGAGATATTCCAGATTTCCGCGCCAAATGCTAGGCGTGATTTAAACGGGCGGTAGAGGATTTCCCCGCCATATCCTGCGTAAAATTCTTCTAAATACCCCGCTGTGGCTGCGGCATGTATCTCATCTGTAAAGCTGTGAGTATATGATAGGTAAGTATTTTCTATATTTATGCGCTTGCGGGTGAAATCATATATATTGCTGCGCACTGGATTTGCGGCGGTTGGGCGTAATTTTTCAAGCTTATCGAGGTTATCTGCCAAGTTTAAGCGCAAGGCTGATCCTGTTATAAACCCTAAAAATGGTGAGGATCTAGTCTCTATTATTGCGGAGCTGCGATAGAGTATTCCGCTGTCTTCTTCGGAGAGGCTGAACTGGTTTTCCAGTGATAATGTGAATGTTCTTTTGTTATTTATCCCCTTTGTGGATAGAAAAAAGCCTGATTGCGCAGTCTTGTTGTCAGTAACTGCAAATTCAGTGTTTTTCCAGATTTCTTGCGGGCTGGAATTACTGTTATTCACAGAGTTTTCCACATCTTTTCGCATTATATTAACATTGCTTGCGCGTAAGTTTTGGTATGTGGGCGTTATGCTTATTTTTTCAATATCAAGGCCGCTATGCATTGATATGTGACGCGCGGCGCGGCCTATTTGTTGGGGGGCGGGGGCTTTGGGTGATAATTCCAAATCGGCATAAATTATTTGACCGCTTGTTGTTATGTTCGAAATATCAATATCGTCATTTTCTGCATCTTGTTTCATTGCCGCAGTGTTTAAATTATCAGTTCTTAGCATGTAAAACGCTTTGGGTTTGCTGTATTTTTTGTGCGTAAACGGCCATTTAGAGGGGGTGGCATGTAAATATATTTGCGCAAAAACTTTGTCTTTGCCTTGAATGCCTATATTTGCGCCAAACCATTTATTATGCTTGTACGATGCGCCAAAACCCCAAGGTGATGCAGGGTTATAGTCAGAATCAAGTTTCTCTCTCGCATAGCTATCTGCGCCATAATCCAGCTTTAGCGAAAGCCCTTTAACGGGAGTGAAATATTCTATTCCGCCGAAAATATCTATAAAATCTCCAGAAAACCAGTCGCTAGGGGCGTTTGGTGTTTCATTGCTTGGATCGCGGTTCTTGCCAAAATGAGAGCTGATGCTTTTGAATGGGTTGCGGATTTTCCCTGCTGAGCCCATGCGTCCCCAGCCAATTCCTGCTGTAAAATCAAAGCTTTTATAGGCCTTGGATAGCGCAATATACTCGCTAGCCAGCATTTTATGCCCGATTATTGATTGCAGACCGATTGAAACTTCTGGCCTATATGCGCTTTCTTTTAGAAGCCGTAATTTTAAGTCTATGCTAGGGTAGAGCTGCTCCGCGCCGCTTTTAATGCTTGATATTTCTGCGCTTTGGCGAATATTTATGTATAGAGGTTCGGCTATTTGCACCCCTATATATCCGTGCATATATGGGTCTAGGCTTGATATTCCTGCGCGAATTGTGCCAATTTCGTCCATGCGCGCGCTTGGCACGGTGTTTAAGCCGAGAAAGCCACTTAATGCGGGGCTGTGTCTTTGTGATGCGCTTAATGTGCTTGCATGACAAAGGGTAGCGCAAAATGCTGCTATTGTAAGATAATGCGGTCTTTTAAGGCTTTTAATCTGCATGAGATTTGTAGGTAGGAGGGCAAGGGTGAGCTGCACACATTCATGTGCATTGTGATTGTCTCTTAAATACTGGCGTATGTCAAAGTGTGATTGTTATAGAAGGCTCTGCAAAACTATAAAAATAACAAAAACACACGAATAGCTGGCATCCTCGTGAAAACGGGGATCTATCTAAGGTATTGATAACATTGGATCCCCATTTACATGCACTACTGTCCGGTAGGGATTTATGCATATGAAAGCTCCATTTGATTTTTATCTAACCCATTGTTTTGCCTTCGATTTTCAGATGTTTGCCAATGGTCAATTTTATGAAATAGGGTTGCTTTTATCTCTATTAAAAACTCAGATAAACTGCATAGCGCTTGGCAAGCACGCTTATAAAGCTGCAATAATAAATATGTAATAAGTGCCGTAACTAATTGTAATATAACAGAATTTTTGGTGTTGCCTATGAAGTTTTTAATGCGCAATCTTTGTTTTATCCATT
>JAMONE010000188.1 GCA_027066695.1 Micavibrio sp.
GCCGAAGTTACAAGGCGAATTGATTTTATGTTGCTATCATTGTTATTAAGCCAGCTTTTGGTTTCAATGGCATTTTCAAGCGTAGTTGTCGCGATATGTCCTAATATTATGCAGCATTCAGGAAGCGTTGTTTTGCCCTTCCATAGAGCGGTTAGCTCTTCCTTTTTTACAGAAGGGTGAACGCCTGTGATGAATAAAATTGGAGATATCTTATCCGAAAACAAGTGCAAGCCTGTTTGTATGCGGTTACTGCCACCTGTTAGAACTACTATTGCATCTGTTTTATTTGATGTGTTAGGCAGAGTTTTAATGGGTATATTATATATAAACACAGCATATCCGCCAGCCCACAGGATTAGCACTAGTAAGACAACGATTTTAAATAGCTTTTTAAACATGATAATCTTACTTTAGGGCATTTTTGCCAAATTGCGCAATACTGTAAATCTTGATGTTATTATTGCAATTAGTGATGCGATAATCGGCACGGCAAAAATAAACAACACAGCCATATAGCTTATTTCTATAGCAGGGATCAATGGTGATCCTGATTTTTTGGATAAAAACACAATTATTCCAGTTATAATAAGCCCTAATATAGTGCCTATCATAGCACCTTTAAAAGATAATATCATCGCATGGCGTTGAAACTGACTAGAGATATAATCATCAGTTGCCCCCATATGGTGCAGAAGCTCGACTTCTTTGCGGTGAATAGCAAGGCGCGTTCTAATCCCTGCGGTGATAGCCGTAATAGTTGCTCCGCCAATAATTAGAGTAATAAATAATGCTAAACTTTTTAATGTATTTGCAAAAGATATAAGATCACTTAGCCATTCATGGTGCGTTTCAAGCTGTGCATATTTAGAGATTTTCTTTATGTTCTTTTCCAGCAACTCAATAGATTTTTTATCGCTATGGCGCAATTCTATAGCAATAAGGCCAGGTAATGGAATATCGTTTAATGTTAAATCATTGCCTATCCACGGGGATATAAGTTCTTGAATCTCCTCGTTAGATAATATTTTAATTGATTTGATAAGCTTGTTGTTTGCTAATTCCTCCGCGAGTTTTTTTGTTTCTTTATTTACTGTGCGGTTAGATAGAAGATGGCCTTCTTTTGTCTCTACTGCGATTTCTATTGTGACTTTATTTTCTAACCCTGATGACCAGCGATTTGTCATGCTGCTTAATGCAAAGCTGCCGCTACATGCTAAAACCGCAAGAAAGCTCATTAAACCGACAAGTAGAATCAAAAATCTTGTGTCTTCGCTTTTATGTAGAGGTAAATCATAATCACGAAAGCCCCAATATTTTAAAATTTTGGTATATGAGTTTTTTATATTAGAAAACATTGCGAATCTTTTGTGCCATTTGATTGTTGGAGGAAGTATCTATTATTGTACCATTTATGAGGTTAAGGCAAGGGTGGCCGAATTGCTCTATTATTTGTTGGTTATGGGTTGCTATGACTATTGTTGTTCCCATACGGTTTAGCTGCTCGAACAATCCCATTAAACGAAAACCGATTGCATCGTCCAAATT
>JAMONE010000189.1 GCA_027066695.1 Micavibrio sp.
GATATCACCTGATATTCAGGCGCTAAAAAATATAAATTATGATCGTCGTTTTTCTTATATATGAAAATATCATAATGACGCAGGGTCATGATTTTATACTTAACCCCCCTAATAGCCTTAGGCATACCCGCTGCTTTCGAAGGATATAGCGTGATCTTGCCGTTCCTCTCATCATATTTATAATCACCCTTGGAATATTTACGATAACGCCCCTGCGGGTCATCAGTATAGATCAGCTCGAACTTTTGGTTTACAAGCACAAGCTCTGCCATGGATTTTTTGCCAAAAGTTACAAGCCAACGCCCCGTTATCTCATCAAGCTTAGGCGCGAACATCTTGCTTTTAGGAGCGGGCAATTTTGCCTGTATTTCCTCCTTTATCATGATTTCCATTTTATTAGCGGGGGCATCGCGCTGAACCACTTTATGCTCTAGCCCTGTGAATTTTAAATATCCAAGAACAATTAACGTCAAAAGCGCGGCGCAGCCAATAGCAACAAATAATGCACCATTACTTACTGTATCAAATTTATTTTGAGATGAAGTTTTTAATAATTTTTCTTTCATAATTCATCACTTTTTATCATTAGTACCCAAAAAATGCATAAAAGTACTTTTTTAATGTATAAGCTAAGCCGTTGATTTTATTAAATATTAACCAGTTCTTGCTATTATTATCTCATACCACAATAAGGATAGCACATGAGCATATATATCATAGCGCAATTAATAGGATTCGTAGGATATCTGTTTTATATCGCCGCGCCGTGTTTTAAAACAAAAACCAGCATTATCCAGATGGATATTATCGCCTGCGTTATATTATGCGCTCAATGGTATTTGCTGGGGCAGCCGTCATTGCTTGTGCTTAATGCTTTAGGCCTTGTAATATCAATTTCTGCTTTGATGGCAAAGAATGATGAACGCATAAGTAAATATTTATTTCTACTCTACCCAATAGGATGCTTATCAATTATTTTGGTATCAGAAGGTAGCTTCATAGATATTTTGGCTCTAGTTGCATTTTGCTTTATTGTTGCATCAAAGACATCACTCGAAATATCAGCCTTCCGTACATATGCAATAGTTGGAGGAACAATCCTTATCGCATCAGGTGCTATCGCCCTATCTATTCCAGCAGTCATATTTAACACTGTATTTATTGGCGCACATATATTTAAACTGTGGCAAAATACAGCAACTCCACAAACTGCCCATGCATAGCATTAGTATAATTATGCATTTTTTCTATATTTTTTTACGATCCGCTCTAGACAAACATATTCATTAGACATATAAGAAGCTATTACTATGTACTAATGGATAGATGTTTATGCCCACAATTGAACAAATTAAAGCAGCGCGCGCCCTGATAGGGTGGAGTCAAGGCGATTTAGCCGAACGATCCGAAATGTCGCAAACCGGCATCGCCCGCATTGAAAACGGCACTAACCAGCCAAACTCTACGACTATCGAAAAAATCATCTCTGCTTTTGATGCTGCTGATATTGAGTTTATTGACAAAAGCGGTGTTAAGAAAAGAAGTGGGGAGATCAGAACCCTGCGCGGTAAGCAAGGCTTCATTGATTTTATGAATGATGTCTATGAGGTCTCAAAAACACAGGGCGGCGAAATTATTCTGCATAGTGCTAAACCAAAAAACTGGATAAAATGGATGGGCAAAGAAAGATATGATGCACATTCACTTAGAATGAAAGAGCTTGGTGATAAAATTAATGTTAAAATTACGGTAGAAGAAGGAAATAATGATTTCATTGCTGGTGCTTTTGCAGAATATAGGTGGTTTCCTGAAAATATTTTTCGAGAACAATCTTTTTATGCATATGGTACTAAACTTGCGTTTTTAAATTTTACAAATAATGACGTTATAATTCAAATATTGGATAAGTCCGAGTTTGCAGAAGGATTCAGAATTCTTTTTAATATTGCGTGGAATAACGTCTCTCAACCAACATCTTGAAATTTTAATATGAGCAATAATATAATGTACTTAAAATCAAAACCCCCTGTTGAAATTGGACTGTTTATTCCTT
Source organism: Micavibrio sp. (assembly GCA_027066695.1). Lineage (GTDB taxonomy): Bacteria > Pseudomonadota > Alphaproteobacteria > Micavibrionales > Micavibrionaceae > UBA1672. Next base: position 2,054 of record JAMONE010000189.1, read on the forward strand.
GTGCGGAGGATTCATCAAATCGCGTTGCTAATATACTGGCAGAGCGAATTGCAAATGAAACAAAAAATATTAATCTTCGAATTTTTACAGTTAAACAAAAAAAATGCACGAATAAAATTGATGAGTTAAGAAAAAAACAATTTCTCCATTCAGATATTTTAGAGGACGTTGTTTTTCCTTTTCAAAACTCAAAAGGGCTTTCTAGTAATCCTGATGGCGTTTTACTTTGCCCCAAGCTATTAGAAGAAAAATATCCTGATCGTGTATATGTTGAATATGTTGAAGATATAAATGATGCAGATTTTATTAATAAGCGAATAATAAAGAATATTAATTTGAGGATGGCCTTTTCTGTTAGAAATTTACAAATATTTCATGATGCATTTATAAAGGCCTTTACACAAAAGGGCGATGCTTCTCTTATGAATGCTCATCCAGCAGCATTACCAAATATACGTGGGTTAGAAGGACCATTTTGGACAAGAATAAATAATATTGATGAATACACAACAACCTTGCATATAATTATCAGAGAAATTGATGCAGGAGATATTGTAGATTATGCAACTTCATATATAAACAAAACTAAAGAACAACCAATTGCACATTATACTCGTGATGCAGCACCGGAATTGTCAAACATGATTTTTAAACAACTACATTTACAATTTGTAAAAAAGGGAGCTCACAATGGAATCAATATTCAAAAAGGTGAGGTTAAATATTACACAGTACCAACTATAAAAGAAATTGATAAAGCATTAAGTATGGGACTGATAATTACAGACTCTCAAAAACAAATTAGTTGGCTTATGGAGAATTATTCTAATAGAAAGAAAAATTTAAAGCATTATATGGAATTATTGGAACTTATACTTAACCATTATCGTAAATTTGATGCGAGTTTATCTAATTCTGAATACAAGCTTGATAAGACTAAAATAAAGTCAAAAAAACATCTTGTTGCGTAGTATTATCCTCCACCCAACAAAAAAAAGCCCCATCATTTGACGGGGCTTTATTATTTTGTGAGTAGGTGTTGTGTGTAAAATGAGGAATTTTGCCTGCTGGCTAGGAAAAGGTGGCTTGAGGATCGTAAGCGTATATTTTATACGTGCGAATCGCAAAACCGCCTTTAACGAAGCCCAGCGGGGAAAATAACCATTTTAGTTACATCATGCCAGGCATTCCGCCCATTCCACCCATGCCGCCCATCGCCGCCGCGCCAGCGTCACCTTCGCTTTCAGCGTCAGTGATTATCGCTTCGGTTGTGATAAGCAGGCCAGCAACGCTTGCTGCATCTTGCAGAGCAGTTCTAACCACTTTCGCAGGGTCAATAATTCCAGCCTTAACAAGGTCAGTATATTCACCTTTTTGAGCGTCAAAGCCAAAGTTAACATCGTCTTGCTCATTAAGTTTACCAACAATCACAGAACCTTCTTCACCTGCATTTTCGCAGATTTGACGGATCGGAGCTTGAAGAGCGCGGATAACGATTTCGATACCAACATTTTGATCTTCATTCTCACCTTTAAGGTCAGCAAGCACTTTACCAGCATAAAGCAGAGCAGTACCACCGCCCGCAACAACGCCTTCTTCAACGGCTGCGCGAGTAGCATGCAAAGCGTCATCAACGCGATCTTTGCGCTCTTTCACTTCAACTTCTGTAATCCCGCCAACGCGCAATACAGCAACGCCGCCTGACAATTTGGCCAAACGCTCTTGAAGTTTTTCTTTATCGTAATCGCTGGAAGTTTCTTCAGCTTGCGTGCGGATTTGCTTACAACGAGCGGCAATAGCATCCTTGTTACCTGCGCCATCAACAACAACTGTGTCATCTTTAGTGATTGCAACTTTTTTAGCGCTTCCAAGCATGTCGATTGTAACTTCTTCAAGCTTAATGCCCAAATCTTCAGAAACAACAGAACCACCAGTAAGGATAGCCATGTCTTCAAGCATCGCTTTACGGCGATCACCAAAACCCGGAGCTTTAACAGCAGCGATCTTAAGGCCACCACGTAGCTTGTTAACAACAAGAGTTGCCAATGCTTCGCCTTCAACGTCTTCCGCAACAATTAATAGCGGGCGACCTGATTGCACAACAGCTTCAAGAATAGGAAGCATCGCTTGCAAATTAGAAAGCTTGGCTTCGTGAAGCAAGATATACGGGTTTTCAAGATCACAGATCATTTTATCAGCGTCTGTGATGAAATAAGGTGATAGATAACCGCGATCAAATTGCATTCCTTCAACAACTTCTAGCTCATTGTTAAGTGATTTTGCTTCTTCAACTGTGATAACGCCTTCATTGCCGACTTTATCCATAGCTTCTGCTATTAACTCACCGATTTCGCTCTCGCCGTTAGCAGAGATTGTACCAACTTGCTTAATCTCGTCATTGCTTTTAACGTTTTTTGCGCGGGCAGCGATATTTTCAACAACTGCGATAACCGCCTTGTCAATTCCACGTTTAAGATCCATTGGGTTACGGCCTGCTGATACTGCTTTTATGCCTTCGCGAACGATTGCTTGAGCCAAAACAGTTGCCGTAGTCGTGCCGTCACCTGAATGATCGTTAGCTTTGCTTGCTACTTCACGGATTAATTGTGCGCCGATATTCTGGCGAGCATCTTTAAGCTCAATCTCTTTTGCAACAGTTACGCCATCTTTAGTAGTGCGAGGCGCACCAAAAGATTTCTGGATTACAACGTTACGGCCTTTTGGCCCTAATGTTACTTTTACAGCGTTAGCAATTAGATCAACGCCTTTTAACAGCTCATCACGAGCTTCTTCTTGAAATAGTACTTCTTTAGCACCCATAGTTTTTCTCCTTTAAGAAAATATATATTGAATTTAAAGATCCCTGTCTTCGCAGGGAATACAAAAACGGTTACGCTGCTATTACGCCGATAACGTCAGACTCTTTCATAACCATCAGCTCTTCGCCGTCGATAGTTATTTCTGTTCCTGCCCATTTTGAAAAGATGATTTTGTCACCTTCTTTAACGTCTAAGCTACGAACATCGCCATTATCATTAACGTAACCATTGCCAACTGCAACGATTTCGCCTTCTGAGGGTTTTTCTTCGGCTGTTCCTGGAATAATAATGCCACCTGCTGTTTTTGTTTCAGCTTCCGCGCGGCGGACTAATACGCGATCATGTAAAGGACGAAATTTCATATTCGTATCTCCTATAGTTTATGGTTAAATAAGCAGGTTTTCTTTATCTACGTTTAAGTCAGATGTAAGAAAACCCCTTCCACATCACAAAGGGTTTAGTAAATAAAACGCACCTCTCCCTTGTGAATGCTTGTATCTATAATACTTGCCTAAGAAATATTCAAGAAAATTTAATAATTTTCTGGTATAATTATAAATAAGTAGGAGGTTAAGTACATATATGGCTGATTTAGACAAACAAATGAATGATTATCGCCTGACAACCGCGCAAATTATTTATCACATGCCCGATCATGAAAATTTGTTACAAGAATTCATCTGGCAAGAATACGACATAGCCCCGCATTACCCTAGCTTACAAGAGTTTCTCGGCTTTTGGATAACGGAAATTGAGGGTAAATTACACTCGGTTTATGTAGCAAAACAAGAGATTATTACCGCAGGGGATTACCGTTTTGCCGACTGGCAAGGAACGCTACAATAAAATTGAATATTTACATCTGCATAATAAACGTTATAAGTATGATATTACGTCTATAGTCTTATAAGGATTTGTTATTATGCTTCGCTTTCACACAATATCTACAAAAACAATATTAACCGCTGGAACAGCGATGGTTGCGCTTTTGATGTTATCATCACCTGCTTTTGCGCAAGTAGAGAATGCTACGGGGGTTGCTGATCCTGCGCGCGCAGGGCAAGAGCTATTGAACACAAACGCACTGCCTGAGATTTCAGAAAAAATAGAAATCAAGGATAGCGCGATACGTAATGCTCCCCAAGGCGCGGAGAATATAAAGCTTAAACTGGATAATCTGCAAATTGACGGCGTTAGCGCATATGAAAGTGCAGATTTAGATTCTCTATATCAAGATAAGATAGGCAAAAACATATCTTTGGCCGATATTTACGAGATCGCAAATAATCTGACAAATAAATATCGCAATGAGGGATATATATTAACGCAAGTTGTTGTTCCGCCGCAAACTATTGAAAATGGTACTGTAAAGCTTCGCGTCATCGAAGGCTTTATCGATCAAATAATTATCGAAGGGCTGGACAGCGAAAGAGAAATAAAGCAAATCAGGAAATATGCTGATAATTTGCGCAAGAATAATATCCTTGATGCTAAAGCTTTGGAAAAATATTTGCTGCTGATTAATGATCTTGCAGGAATTTCTGCGCGAAGCATCCTTAGTCCGTCAAAAACACAAACAGGTGCGTCTGATCTGACTATTATAGTAGAGCGCGATATTTACGAAGCCGAAATTTCTATAAATAATTACGGCAGTCGATATCTAGGGCCATATCAAGTGTCATTCAGTGACGCAGCTAATTCATGGTTAGGCCTTAATGAACGCATTGCAGGGCAATTAGTGCTTAGCGGTGATAAAGATAATGCTGATGAATTGCTGTTTGGCTCTATTTCCTATGAACAGCCAATTACGCGCTTTGGCACGAAAGTAAGCCTGATCGCCAGCATAACATCAACTGATCCAGGTTATGATCTTGAACGATATGATGTTAGCGGTTTATCCAAATTTGTAAAAGCATCGCTCTCTCATCCATTCATAAGATCTCGCACAACTAATATTTCGGGGCGTGCATCCTTTGATTTACGCAATGTAAACAGCAAAAACAACCTAGAGCCAACAAGACGCGACCGTATTCGAAGCATTCGCATCGGAACAACAATTCAGTTCATGGATTCACTTTTGGGAGTTGGCGTTAACGCGCTTGATTTAGAAATTTCCAAAGGCGTTGATATGTTCGGCGCAAGCACAAAAGGCCAATCTGACCTAACGCGCGCGCTTGGAAACCCCAAATACACCAAGGCAGCTCTACAATTACAAAGGCTGCAACGCATCACCTCAAAAGTGAATTTATTAGTGAGCGGGCAAGGCCAATGGTCTGCAACGCCGCTATTAAGCTCTGAAGAATTTGGAGTGGGTGGCACAAATATTGGCCGTGGCTATGACTCATCTGAAATTGTCGGTGATGACGGCATTGCTGGTAAAATCGAGATACAGTGGAATCAACCTCGCAAAGTTAAATATATACAAAATTATCAACTAGTAACCTCATTTGATACAGGGCGAGTCTGGGATCAAGATGCTACTACTTCGGCTGGTAAGCGTGATTCGCTATCATCAATTGGGTTTAGCATAAATGCGGATATAACTGATAAGGCAAGTGCAAATTTCGGCGTTGCCTTCCCGCTTACTCGTAATGTAGACACTAAAAATTCACGTGATCCAAGGTACTATTTCAACCTTACGCATAAGTTTTAATCTTTTTCGGATATAATTCCTCGCCGCTTGCAGCGTTTTGTCGTTATGCTTCTCGCAATGACGTGATACCCAGTTGCTTGCGGTGGGGTTGTTCATTAGGTCTTGCCCTTAAATCTTCAAAACCCGCTCGTAAATATCAGGCAAATCATTTTCCAGCAATATAACATCGCCTGCTTGTT
>JAMONE010000190.1 GCA_027066695.1 Micavibrio sp.
AGAGCGCAAGGGCGTTCTTTCTCTAAAATCTTAGTGACAATAGCAGGGGTGATCGGCTCAACATAAGTCGCATCCGCCATATCAGGATCAGTCATGATAGTGGCAGGGTTGGAGTTTATCAGAATAATTCGATAACCTTCTTCACGCAGAGCTTTACAGGCTTGCGTTCCTGAATAATCAAATTCACACGCTTGCCCAATAACTATGGGGCCTGCGCCAATAATTGCTATGGATTTTATGTCGTCTCTTTTAGGCATATTTCTCGGTTCTTCTCATGTATTTTTTATATTAATTTTTACGTCATTCCCTTGATTTGGCATAGCCAAATTTATACTAAGGGAATCTATATGTCAGTAGCTATGCTACTGTCTTTTATGGATACCCGCAGTTTTATTCTAGCTACGCTAGAACGCGAGTATGACGATGTGTACCGAGAACGATTTTGTAGAGTAATTCCGCACAAAGTTCAACAAAAATCTTTGTTTTTATTCGTTATTATTTTCGTGAGAACAGCCACAACCTATTTCAAAAGTATCTTGATCATTTGCAAGAAAGAAACTGTTATCTTTGGGATTTAGTTCGTAAAGATTTCCAGTCTCTATTTCATTCAAAATAGTTGGTATTTCAAGTTTTCCTGCTTCATAAGCTGCTTTTGCCTTTGGATAGCTTAAAAGATGTTCACGGTTTACTATTATCATTTGTTCTTCAAGTTCTCTAAGGAAACTAGTACGTCCTTCTTTATCTTCTGGTAGCTCACCCATTTTTTCTTTTGTACGATTTAAAGCTTTTTGTCCAGCGGGGATTAACCAAGGGGTTATATCATCATGATTTATGTCATCTGCTAAGGCTGCTGCTGCACCACATTTTGTGTGTCCCATAATATATGCTTTAGGAGTCTCATATGCATTAACATAAAAGCCGACATGGGAATTAAACTGCACGCTTGCAGAGTCATTTGGATCGTATTCTTCAAGGAGTGGCCCCATTTGTCTATATCCAAAGGCATCACCCGGATCGAGTTGAAAAACAATGGCAGGATCATTGCGGGAATCTGTGCAAGCAATGAATACATATTTAGGTTTTTGACCATTTTCAGCAAGGTCGAGCATTAAACCATCTTCGCCATAGTATTTTTCTTTGTATTCTTTATTACCGTCTAAAAGTTTTTGATCTATTGCCATGATTATGCTGCCCTGATATGTTATGTTAACCCATTGTCAGATGATTTTATACGCCTATCTTTTTATTAAGTCAAAGTTTTTTTGCTTCTTTAATATTATCCACAAATCTATCGAATAAATAGTGGCTGTCTTGTGGGCCGGGGGATGCTTCGGGGTGATATTGGACGGAGAAGATTGGTTTGCCGTCAACTGTTATGCCCTCGTTCGAGCCATCGAACAAGCTAATGTGAGACTGGCTCACGCCGTTTGGCAGCTCATCGGCTATAACTTCGAAGCCGTGATTTTGTGATGTTATCTCGACTTTGCCAGTTTTTAAGTCTTTTACAGGCTGATTAGCTCCGCGATGTCCTAAATGCATTTTGCGGGTTTTTGCGCCTAGTGCCAGTGATAAAATTTGATGCCCTAAACAAATTCCGAATATCGGCATATCTGCTTCGATTAGTTCCTTAACCATAGGAACTGCGTATTTACCAGTAGCGGCAGGATCTCCTGGGCCGTTGGATAGGAACACTCCATCAGGGTTTAACGCCATAATATCTTTTGCATTCGTATTTGCAGGAACAACCGTAACCTCGCAGCCAGCAGAGACAAGGCAGCGCAAGATGTTTTGCTTTGCGCCGAAATCAACGGCGACGACTTTGTGGGGAGTGTCTTTTTCTTCAGATCGCCAAACCGATTCGCTCCATTGATAGCTTTGCTTGCAGGTAACTTCTTTTGCAAGGTCTGCGCCTTCTAATCCGCTCCAGCTTTTAACTTCCGCAAGCAGTGCATCTAAATCAAATTCACCGTCTTGATTATGCGCTATAATGCCGTTTGGCGCACCTTGATCTCTTATGCGACGGGTTAGTGCGCGGGTGTCTATACCGCTAATCCCGACAAGGTTATGAGATTTTAGCCACTCATTGAAATGCTCATTCGCACGCCAATTTGACGGGCTTGTAATATCTTCGCGAATAATCAGTCCGCGCGCGGCAGGCTTGACGCTTTCGTTATCCTCGATATTTGCGCCGACATTACCGATATGGGGGAATGTGAAAGTAATTATCTGCCCCGCGTAACTCGGGTCGCTCATTATTTCCTGATAGCCACTCATGGAGGTATTAAAGCAAATCTCGCCAATAGCTTTGGTTTGCGTGCCAATTCCAAACCCCCAGAATAATGTTCCGTCAGCTAAAACGATAACAGCGGTTGCTTTTGGGGGGCGTTTTGTATTAGAAAAATCAGACATAAGTGATATGCTCCAGCAATTAATTTGTTCATACTCTGCTAGAGAAACATTTCCTAATGGATTTTGAACAAAAAGAAAAGGAAAAAATGAATATGCGTGCAAAATTTAGTGAAGAGCTTAAAATTGCTTTGAAGAATAAAGATAAAATAGCAGCCTCTACAATCCGCTTGATTCTGGCTGCGTTAAAGGATCGCGACATTACGGTGCGCGAAAAGGGGAAATCCGATGGCGTTGATGAGGGCAGTATTTTGCTGATGCTTCAGTCGATGATTAAGCAACGTCAGGAATCGTCAAAAATTTATAACGAAGCTGGCCGCGATGATTTGGCCGAACGTGAAGAAGCTGAGATTGATGTTATACGCGGGTTTTTGCCAAAACAGCTTTCTGATAGTGAGGTCGGCGAAGTTATTGACGGCCTTATCGCTAAATTAGAGGCTAGCTCTATCAAGGATATGGGCAAGGTTATGAATGTTTTGAAGGGTGAATATGCTGGCCAAATTGATATGGGTAAGGCTGGCTCAATCGCCAATAATAAGCTTTCTAACGTTTAATAGTGCGTTTAATTTTCATCTTGAATTTATCCCATAGGGGAAAAGAGCTGCAATTTTCACCATATTCTATGATGTTAATTTTTGTGTCTTTTGAAAATATTTTTGGCACGTAAAATCCCTCTTTGTGAGTGTTAATGTTTTACTAATATACATAAATTCACAATCTTATGCAAACTTTTGTTGAGTTGCGGAAATATTTTTATTTTGCTAGAAGAAACACATGGCCATAAACCCACGTTTTTTAGATGAGCTTCGTAATCGCTTAACCCTTTCAGAGATAATAGGGCGGCGCATTAAAGTCACGCGCACAGGCCGCGAGTCTAAGGCTTGCTGCCCGTTTCATAGTGAGAAGACACCGTCTTTTACGATTAATGATGATAAGCAGTTCTATCATTGCTTTGGGTGTGGGGCGCATGGCGATGTAATTAACTTTCTTATGCAGCATGATAATATTTCCTTTATCGACAGTGTTGAGAGCTTGGCCGCCGAAGCGGGGATGCAAGTTCCCGAGCAAAGCCCGCAGGAAGTGCAAAAGGCCAAGGAGGATAAAGATCTTTATTCCTTGCTAGAGGATGCGACATTATTTTTTGAAGGGTATTTGCATGAACAGCGTAATAATGACGCGCTGGGATATCTTATTGATCGTGGTTTAACCAACGAAACTATTGCCGAATTTCGCATAGGTTTTGCGCCTGATGATGGGCAGGCTTTGCGTAAGTTTTTGCTAGCCAAGGATTATAGCGATAAGGACATGATTAAGGCTGGTGTTATAAGGCCTTCTACGCGCGGCGGTGATCCTTACGCTTTTTTCCGTGATAGGGTGATGTTTCCTGTTCCTGATAGGCGTGGACGTATTGTGGCATTTGGTGGTAGGATATTGCCAGAGCATATGAGGCCGCCTCAACGAGGGGACTTTGTACCGCCTAAATATATTAACTCTGCTGAAACGCCGTTATTTCACAAGGGGAGCATGCTCTATGGTGAGCCAATAGCCAGAAGAGCTGCCGCCGATGGGCAAAGCCTTATCTTGGTTGAGGGCTATCTCGATGTTATTGCATGTGCGCAGGCTGGTGTACGCGGCGCGCTTGCTCCTATGGGGACGGCTGTAACGCAAGAACAGATCATCTCTATGTGGAATATGATACCTGATTTCACAAAAGTTCCGATACTCTGCTTTGATGGCGATAATGCAGGGCGTAAGGCTGCGCGGCGCGTTAGCGAGAATATTTTGCCATTATTAGAGGCTGGGCGCAGTGTTAGTTTTGCCTTTATGCCTGATGGCGAAGATCCTGACAGTTTGATAAAATCATCGGGAGTAAAGGGATTCCAAAATATTTTGCGAGGGTCTATCTCGTTATTTGAGTTCATATGGAATGCTTATATTGGCGGGCGAGAATTTAAAACGCCCGAGACTAGAGCTGGTGTTATAAAACAATTGGAAAACGAGGTTGCTAAAGTTAGTGATAATGATGTTCAAATGCACTATAAATCATTGCTACGTCAAAAGGTTTCAGAAACATTTTTTAAGCGTAAAGATTTTAAATCTAATAATAAATGGCAAAGCAATAATAATAAGGGCGTTGGAATGACTCCGCCGCGCCCGCCCGCTCATCAAGCCAGAGCCGCCAGATTATTTCCGTGCATTTTATTGGCAGGGATTGTTAATCATCCATATATTTTTGATAATGTTGAAGATTCGCTATGTAATTTAAAGATTCAAGATGTGCAATTAGATAGGTTAAGGCAGAATATTATAAGTATTTTGTCTGATGAACCCATAACAAAACATGATATTTTGTTGGAAAAGCTTAAAAATTTGGGTTTTACACAAGAAATAGGTGACATCTGTAGCGAATCTGTATATGTTCACGCATCTTTTTGTTCTCCGTCTGCTAAGCAAGAGGATGTTCAAAGTCAGTGGCTTGAATATTATAACGATGGAAATGCCGTAGGCTTTGGAGAAGAAATTAAAAAAGGATGGCAAAGCGCATCTAGTGATGAGGATGCTAAAAGGCTTATGGATTTACTCTATGCCACGTCATCTGATGGAGAGACTTTATAATTTTTTAGGAATGAAATCGATTATTTCATTTTAACATTTTGAAATTTATTTAATTTAGGAATATCTTTAATCGGGTTTTATAATTTAGGTATCATATAATATGGTTGGAAATGCTGTTGTGAGTGACAAACAAAACGAAGAAAATCAAACTGCTGCGAGTGATATGGCGGCGGTGGTTAAAAAGCTTTTAGAAGAGGGTAAGTCAACAGGAGCTGTGACTTATGATGCTTTTAACAAAGCTATGCCAGCGAAGAAGTTTTCGTCTGAACAAATAGAAGATGCGATGGCGTCTCTGTCAGATTCTGGCGTTCAGCTTGTTGAGGCAGAGGGCGAAAGTGCGGCTGGTGATTCTAAATCCGATAAGAAGGATGAAGAAGAATACGAATCAGGCGGTAATATTGCTGATGATGATACGGGGCGCACCGATGACCCTGTGCGTATGTATTTGCGCGAGATGGGCGCAGTTGAACTGCTTTCTCGTGAGGGTGAAATTGCAATTGCCAAACGCATAGAGGCTGGTCGTGGAATGATGATTGGCGGAATGTGTGAAAGCCCGCTGGCTATCGAATCACTTATTGCTTGGTATAAAGCTTTGCAAGAAGGCGATATTTTACTTCGTGAGATTATCGATCTTGACGCTACTTACAAAGGACCAATGGTTGATGCCACGGAAGAGGGACTCGCCAAAGCTGCATTAGAAGCGGCTGAAGAGAAAAAGAAAAACCCTGAAGTTGAAGAAGAAAAAAATCAGGATGACGCTGAAAGTGAAGATGGCGATAAAGAGGGCGAAGAAAATTCCGAAGAAAGCGAAGATGACGAAAGCGAAGATGATGTGAATATCTCTCTTTCCGCTATGGAAGAAGAGCTATCTCCAAAAGTCTTTGAAATATTTGCCAATATTCAAAAAACTTACAAGAAAATGCAAAAAGTTCAGCAAGATCGTCTTGCTTCTTTGCAAAAAGGTGAAGAGCCAAGCGCAGCTGTTGATAAAAAATACCAAAAGCTTAAAGACGAGATGATTTCTCACATGAATGAAGTGCATCTGAATAATGCACGTATTGAGCAGTTAATAGATCGCCTTTATAGCATGAATCGTGATTTGGTTAGTATTGAGGGTAAAATCATGCGCCTTGCTGTTGGCTGTAAGGTGAAGCGCGAGATTTTCCTGAAGGAATATTATGGTTATGAGCTTGACCCAACGTGGCTTGATCGTGTTAAGGTTCTTAAAGGCGTGAAGAATAAGGGCTGGGCTGTTTTTGCTGAAAAGCATGGTGAGCAAGTAATTAAAATGCGTGAACATATAGCAATAATTTCCGAAGAAGCTATGCTTCCGATTTCTGAATGGCGACGCATTGTCGGCACTGTTCAAAAAGGTGAGAAGGAAGCAGCACGCGCGAAAAAAGAAATGGTTGAGGCGAATTTGCGTCTTGTGATTTCTATTGCAAAAAAATATACGAATCGCGGGCTGCAATTCCTCGATCTTATCCAAGAGGGTAATATCGGCCTTATGAAGGCAGTTGATAAGTTTGAATATCGCCGTGGTTATAAATTCTCTACTTATGCTACATGGTGGATTAGGCAGGCGATTACTCGCTCTATTGCCGATCAAGCGCGGACAATTCGCATACCTGTTCATATGATCGAGACAATTAACAAACTTGTGCGTACTTCGCGTCAGATGATGCATGAAATCGGGCGTGAGCCTACACCAGAGGAGCTTGCCGAGCGTTTGCATATGCCGCTTGATAAGGTGCGTAAAGTTCTTAAAATTGCGAAAGAGCCAGTTTCTCTTGAAACTCCGATTGGTGATGAAGAAGATTCCTCGCTGGGTGATTTTATTGAAGATAGCAATGCTATTTTACCAGTGGATAGTGCTATTCACTCGAACTTGCGTGAGACAACTACGCGCGTTCTTGCTTCGCTTACTCCGCGTGAGGAGCGCGTGCTTCGTATGCGTTTTGGTATTGGTATGAATACCGATCATACGTTGGAAGAGGTCGGCCAGCAATTCCACGTTACGCGTGAGCGTATCCGCCAGATTGAGGCAAAAGCTCTACGTAAGTTGAAGCATCCAAGCCGCTCAAGAAAGCTGCGTAGTTTCTTGGATACTTAGAAATCCAATCTCTTTTAGGGCCTTATTTCCCGCAGCTTGCTGTGTTTTTTGTCATTGCGAGGAGCTTTAGCTCCGTGGCAATCTAGGTTCTGCCCCTAGGGCCAGTACCTATTAAATTCATAAATTCTGCGCGAGTCATATTTTTAGGCTCAGGACTCATTAAAGCCACCATATAACGAAAGCAGCAATACAAATAGCAGAGAAGAAGGTGTGCGCACATCTATCATATCGTGTTGCGATGCGTCGCCAATCTTTCAATTTTCCAAACATATTTTCAACTTTGTGACGCTGTTTATAGAGTTCTTTATCGTATTCAATACGTATTTTACGGTTCTTTTTTGGCGGAATGCAAGGTTCTATGCCTTTTCCACGTAGCCCATCTCTAAACCAATTAGCATCATAGCCGCGATCAGCCAGCATGAATTTGGCACAAGGCAATTTATCCAATAATATTTCTGCGCCCTTATAATCGCTCATTTGACCTTCGGATATATTGTTATCAATTCCACCCAAGATGCGTGTAAGTGATGTGGTGAGAACTTTCAAATCGCACACAGGGCGGCTTATGA
>JAMONE010000191.1 GCA_027066695.1 Micavibrio sp.
TTGAAGATATTGGTGATTTGGTTACTGATAACGATAGAAGAATTTATGATAAAATTGATTTAGATGGTAATGTAGAAGCGTTATTGCTATTATCAGATCATAGCTCTCCTGCTGATGCTGGGGAAGGTTTCCAAACAAAAGTTGATGATCTTATTAATGCTCAACAAAGCCTTACCGATAATGCCGTCATGGTTGGTCATGCTTTTGCACTTTATAATACTCATTCTAATCCAGAAGGGCCTGAAACTAGGTATGAAGCGATGGATCTAGGACGTTTTGAGTTTGATGTAGAGCCTGCTCCTGATGCAGTTGGTAGCGAACCTATCGCAGCCGTTAAGCCACATTAATTATTACAAAGGATAAATATAATGGCAAATTTTGATTTATTTGAAAAGCTTAATAACTTTTTCAATGAAACAACAACAGTAAAGAGCGCGGAGGCTCAGCAAGCTACTGTTATCATTCCTCTTGGAATAAAGCCGCCTGATATTGGAAATAATAATGTTATGGTCTTTCTTGGGGATGAAAATGGCGGAGGTAAGATTGCAGAAATGAGCAGCATAATAGTGGTTATGAATGAAGGTAATAATGCTGTTGATCTTTCTTCAATGTCTAAAAATGGTATAACTCAATATCAGGAGTTGGCTGCTAAGTCAGGAATAGACGCGATGAGAAGTAATTTTATTACGTATGAGGCGGGGGCAAATGCAAGTTTGCCGTTTGATCCTAGCAAACCAGAGAATGCTACAGTAGAAAACCTCCCTCAAATTAAAACTGCTTTGGAAAATATTCGGGCTGATCTTATTAATAGTGCTGACGACCCTGATGCTAGGTATGAAGTAGTAGAAAGAGTGCGTGAGGAAATGGCGCAGGCTGTAGCTCTACCACATGATGATCCTAATAAAATTCAAGCTGTAGAGACTGCCCTTGATAAGATTAAAGCCCTTGAAGGCGGTGTTATCGAAAAGCAAATCGAGGTAGTAGATAATGCGCTTGGAGCTGTAAATATTGCAATTAATCTTCCTGAGTATAGGGAAGAGCTCAGAAATGATCTTGATAATAGTGATCTGGATAAGAGTAGCCTTGGAAATGAGATCATTAATACCATTTATAGTGACACTCCTGAAGCGATGGAATCTCCAACGGCGGGTGATCCTAATATGGTTATGATGCAGCAGATTCGGTGATTAGCTATAGTAATCCCGATTTAAAATAAGACATCCACCTTCCCCGTCATTGCACAGCTTGTCCGTGTAATCCATAGATCATAGCGTCTTATTAAGCTCAATCGAATCAATGCGGTTGCCCCATAGTGGGAATACACGCGTTCAACGTCTTCGCCATTAAGTGAGTAAGCTTTAGTAAATTTAGAAAATGCTGGCGACCTTGCTAGTCGAGTTGTTGATATGAATTTAAATAGTTACAAAACTGTGGCTGGTGGTGTTAGTGGATCTTTTATAGCTGTTGATGCCCAAAGATCACTACATTAACTCGAATATGTAGCTACTCCCATATGTTTTTCAAACCACAGATAAATACCGATTTTATCTGAGTTAAGCTGTAAAGCTTATTTGAGAAAATCCTAAACACCAAAAACCTAACCATAGCATTTTTTTTCAAGAAAATGTTCATAAATAAGCCCCCCGATCAAGTCGAGGATGCTATATTTTATAAATTAAGCGGCCTCTTGCTCAGTTTTATTGTTACTGATGACGTCATTACTTACTACATCATTGCAATTTATAGCACCCATAATATCTTCAAGCTTTTCAGTAGCTTTGATTTCTGTAATGTCGTCAACTGCGGCAACTTCACGTGCTAAACGCTCAAGCGCGGATTGGTAAATTTGACGTTCACTGTATGATTGCTCATTATCATCATTGCTGCGTTTCAAATCGCGGAGTACTTCTGCGATAGAAACGGGGTCGCCAGAATTGATTTTTGTTGCGTATTCCTGCGCTCTACGACTCCACATTGTGCGGCGAACGCGTGAGCGACCTTTAAGTGTTTTAATAGCATCATCAAGGCGTTCATTCGAGCTAAGCTTACGTAGGCCAGAGGCTTCAGCTTTTCCAACAGGAATTTTCAAACGCATACGATCCCTTTCAAAATTGACAACATATAGCTTAATTTCCATGCCAGCGATTGTTTGCGTTTCAACCCCTTCAACATTACCAACGCCATGCGCTGGATATACTACTTTGTTACCTGCTTTGAAATCGTAATTATCGTTATCAACCATATTTGTCACCTTTTCTATAAAATAAAAATTCAATTAATATTTTTTAATGAGCGTTAAAAAATTAGCAGAACAATCATTGAAAAATGTTGTCTACTTTGCCTTTTGGCTACTCCTTCTAACTCAACATGAGAGGGATCATATCAAATTTTTCAACTTTTTTCAACAAAATTAGACAAGAAACATGAAGTTTTTACATATATTTAACTTTTTGCTGTTTTAATGCGGTGTTTTAATGGCTAGGGGCAAGGCTTATTAAATTCACAATGTTCTGTTGATCATTAATAATGCAAATGCAAGGCAAGCAAGCGTAGGAGGGGGTATCCCCTGTAAGCTTGCTTAACGCTGTAGATGTGTTATTAATGATCAACCCCTTTGGGGCGCGGCATATTTTTGATTCTACGCCTTCAAAGTGCTTGACCGTAGCTATGGCTATGCTCTACGCACTTTTCAAACGTATTATCTAAAAATATGACTCGCGCAGAATTTATGAATTTAATAAGCCTTGCCCCTTATATCATGATTCATTCGTATGATTCTTTTTGGAGAAATAATTGTGGCTTATACTAATTTGAGCTTGCAAAAGCCATTGGAAGATTATGTTGAATATATAGAGAAGCTTAGTCTTCGTTCAATTCCATTACTGGGGGAGATGTCTGATCCGTCATTTTCTTTTCAAGACCCATATCATGATGTAACTGGCGCAATCGAAGCGCAGCGTCTTATAGAGCATCGCTTTAAGATATATTCAGGCGCAAGATATAAGGTAAGCGATTTTACGTGGGGGCGTAGGGATGCTACGGCTTATTTATTTTGGAGTTTTCGCTACCGCCCAAAGAAAAAGCTTTTAGAAAGAAGTCAGTCTGAGGCTTTAATTTTAGAGGGTATGAGCGAAATTATGTTCTCGCCCGATGGTAAGCTATATTCTCACTCGGAATTTTGGGGTCGCCACGATCATTTCGATGTTAAAGAGTACAGAAATAATTTGAAATGAATAACCCCGCCGTTGTTCTTTGGCTATAAATTGCCAAAAAACAAAACCTAATTGTGCGAATCATTAATGTACTACAACACCATTTGATTGGGTAATTTATAAAACTTTACTTAAATATTTAAAAAGTGTATAATCCTTTTCATATAAATAAGTGGGGTTTTCTATGTTAATGCAATCAGGAATGCGCGATATCGTTGAGAATATCGATAATGACTTTAATATTATTGAAGAGTTTTCAGACTTATCACCGCGCCGTAAAGTTCTTTTATGTGACCATCTTTTTACAGAAGGGCGACATTCTTTTTATAATACAGTTGAAATTTTATGGCCAGAAGCGTCTAGCTCCGAGGCCAAACGACTGGAAAAATTCCTATATTCACTAAAAAACCGTTCTCATTAATCAAGCGGCTTTTTTGTCATTTTGTAGACGCTGTTTGGCATTATCTGCGCCGATGAGTAGTAAAAGCTCGGACAGCTCGGGGCCGTGATCCATTCCTGTTAATGCTTGACGTAGCGGCATGAATAGCTTTTTCCCTTTGCGCCCTGTTTGCGCTTTAACCGCATTCGCCCAGTTCATCCATGTATCTTTATTCCACGGAGTAGGGGGCATTAGCTCTAGCGCGGCTTTTATAAATTCAGGGTCTTCGATGATTGGCGTGACGGGGCCTTTGGCGACGTTCCACCATTCTTTAGCATCGGACATGCGTGTAATATTAGGGCGCACTATGTTCCAAAATTCTTCGTCAAGCTCGCTTAAATCCAGCTCTATAAGGCGAGGTTTTGCGTTATCAAAGCTCATTTCGTGTAGGATTTTGGTGTTAAGGCGAACCAGTTCTTCTGCGTCGAATTTAGGAGTTCCGCGAGAGAATTTAGAGATATCAAAATTATCTATAACGGTTTTAATATCACTGAAAGCTTCGATAGGCTCGGATGAACCAAGACGCGCCATAAGGCTTACGATTGACATTGGCTCTAGCCCGTCATCTTGCAAATCCTTGAGGCTAAGCGAGCCGATACGCTTTGAAAGCTTGCCGCCTTCTTTATCGGATAATAGCGGCAGGTGAGCGAATATCGGAGCTTTTGCGCCCAATGCTTCGAACATTTGAATATGGCAAGCAGTGTTAGAGACGTGATCTTCCCCGCGTACAACGTGGGTTATATCGTAGTCTATATCATCAATAACCGAGCAGATATGGTAAAGTGGGCTGCCATCTTCGCGGATAAGCACGGGATCGGACAGGTCTTTGCCATCAAATTTTATATCGCCGCGCACAATGTCGTTCCAAATAATCGGGGCATGGTTAAGCTTAAACCTCCAGTGAGGTTTGCGGCCTTGGGCTTTATAGGATTTGATCTTATCCTCGCTAAGCTCTAATGCTTCGCGGTCATAAATAGGCGGTAATTTACGTGAAAGCTGGCTTTTGCGTTTAAGGTCAAGCTCTTCTGGTGTTTCGTAACATGGATAGAGCCTGCCATCAGTTTTTAGTTGCTCGATCTTGCTTTCATAAATATCTGATCTATCGCGTTGACGGGCTTTTGAATCCCAGTCCATCCCCATCCAGCTTAAGCCTTCTTCGATGGCGAGTTCATATTCATCCTTAGAGCGCACCTTGTCCGTATCGTCAATGCGCAGCATGAAATGCCCGTTATTAGCGCGGGTAAACAGCCATGATATTAACGCCGTACGCGCATTACCAACATGGAGCATTCCTGTGGGGGATGGTGCAAACCGCACTTTAATATTACCCATTATTTATGTACCTTTTCTATATAAGTCTTTCTAATTATCGGAATTATTCATCTTTTTCAATAAGATTTATAAAATGATTAGTTATAGGATACCTTCGATCTCGTCCAAAGGCATATGGCGAGATGCGCGTTCCTATTGGTGATTGAGAACGCTTATATTCTGTGATTTTTAAAAGCTGCGCTACTTGTTCTATTGCTTTGGGGTGTTTTAGGCATTTTTCTTTGATATTTATAAGGTCTTGCGGGGCGTTGCTCCAGTCCATATAGCTATTTTCAAGCAATAGAAGCAATATATCATCCAGCAAATCATAAGGCGGCAGGCTGTCTTGATCTGTTTGTCCCTCGCGTAGCTCTGCGCTTGGTGCTTTGGTTATAATATTATCAGGCATTACAGGGCTTTGCGCATTGCGCCATTTCGAAAGATTGAAAACTTCTGTTTTATATACATCTTTAAGGGCATTAAAGCCGCCATTCATATCACCATAAAGCGTGCAATAGCCAACGGCCATTTCGCTTTTATTACCTGTGGAGATAAGCATTGCGCCATTTTCATTTGACAAAGCCATAAGGATTGCGCCGCGGATACGGCTTTGTGTATTCTCATGGGCAACGCCGTTTAGATCAGGGATAGCATCTTCAAAGGCTTTTACTGTGTCAGATATCGCAATAATATCATATTTAACGCCAAGCATTTGAGCGCATTCTTTTGCGTCTGTTAAGCTCTCATTTGAGGTGAACTCTGATGGCATCATGACGCAGTGGACATGATCTGCGCCAAGAGCATCAACAGCGATAGCCGCGCAAAGTGCGCTATCTATTCCGCCAGAAAGGCCGATAATTACATTTTTAAAACCGTTTTTATGGACATAGTCTTTAAGGCCGATTTTAAGGGCAGCATAGACAAGAATAAAGTCATTAGGCTGAGATGTCGGCAGCTCACTTCCTTTGGTAAGGGTGAATATCTGCTTATCAGGGATTTGGGTTTTATTGCTGATATTTATGCTTGCGACTTCTTTTTCAAAGGCGGGAGCTTGATATAGCAATTGACCGCCACTATGCATGACAAATGATCGTCCATCGAAAACCAAATCATCTTGCCCGCCAACCATATTAAGGTAAAGCAAGCTTAAGCCTGTTTCAAATACGCGCGCACGCGCTTTATCCAGCCGCTGATTATGTTGAGTATAATTATAGGGGCTGGCATTTATTGCAATAAGCAGCTCTGCGCCTTGTTCTTTTAGATGTTTAGCAACGCCAGCATGCCACATATCCTCGCAAATCATAAGGCCAAGCTTATGCCCGCGGAAATATACAGGATCGGGAAGTTTGCCATGGAAGAATACCCTTTTCTCATCAAAAACAGAGTAATTGGGCAGCATATGTTTGGTGAAAATATGCTTGATTGTTCCATCTTCAATTAACAGAGCCGCATTATATACGCCGCCATTTATTATCCATGGTGTTGGAATTATCGCCGCCGCGTTAAAATTAGCGGTTTTAGCGCATATAGTTTCAATAGTTTCTTTGATTAGCTTTAAAAGCGCAGGATTTAAAACAAGATCTTCAGGCGGATATCCGCACAAAAACAGCTCGGGGAAAATTATGAGATCACAGCTATCTTCATGCTCAAGCCAAGTATCAAGTATTTGTTTGGCATTACCATTAATATCACCTACGGTAGGGTTTAGCTGCGCTAAGGTAATATTTAAAGTTCTGGTTTTATTAAATATAGGTGCGCTGTTCATAGTGTTTCAGGCTTCTTTATCTTTGCATAATGTCTTCAGCTCATCCGATATTAAAAACGCCATTTCTAATGCTTGATTAGCGTTAAGGCGTGGATCGCAATGAGTGTGATAGCGGCTTGATAAATCCTCATCCGTAATTTCATCAGCCCCACCAATACATTCTGTAACATTTTGCCCTGTCATCTCAAGATGGATACCACCGGGATGTGTTCCTTCGGCTTTATGAGCGGCAAAAAATCCGCGCACTTCTGTCATTATCATGTCAAAGGGTCTTGTTTTGTAACCTGATGAAGCTTTAATAGTGTTGCCATGCATGGGATCGCAAGACCATATAACAGATTTACCCTCTGCTTTTACTGCGCGTAGTAATGGTGCAAGGCTTTCTTCGACTTTATCATGACCCATGCGCGCGATAAGGGTTAGCCTTCCAGCGATGTTATCAGGGTTTATAATATCAATCAGGCGCAGCAGCTCATCCACGCTAAGTGCAGGCGAGCATTTCAAGCCAACAGGATTTTTAATGCCGCGGATAAACTCTATTTGTGCATTTTCAAGCTGATGTGTGCGCGCGCCAATCCATAACATATGTGCGGATGTGTCATAGTAATCACCGCTCAAACTATCTGTTCGTGTCATGGCTTCTTCGTACGGCAGCAATAATGCTTCGTGTGACGTATAGAAAGTTGTTTCTTTAAGGGGCGGGACATTTTGCTCTGTAATGCCGCAAGCAGTCATAAAGCGTAGTGCCTCGTCAATGTTATTTGCTAAATCTTGATAACGCTCGCCCAGAGGGCTGTCTTTAACGAAACTTAAGTTCCATTTATGAACCTTGTTAAGGTTGGCGTAACCACCGCTAGCAAATGCACGCAGCAAGTTAAGTGTTGCAGCGGATTGGTTATATGATTTAACCATTCGGCGCGGGTCAGGCTCTCTCGCTGCGGCTGTAAATT
>JAMONE010000192.1 GCA_027066695.1 Micavibrio sp.
TTGGCTTTCACGGATGAACGCGGGGATGTGCGGCAATACGCTTATCATCGCATTTCCAGGTAGTCCGAACGCGGTTAAAGAATGCTGGGAGATTATCTCTCCCTTTATCGGCGGCGCGCTAGGTAAGATCAAAAAGCAGGGCTTTGCGCCATTGAAAGTAGCGTGATGAATGTGTTATTAACCGTCATTGCGAGGAGACTTTTGGGTCGACGTGGCAATCCACGGAAAGTGGCAGAAGTGGATTACTTCGCTTTGCTCGTAATGACATGTTTTATGGTTGGTGTATAATGAGTAGTATCACATTAGAAATAAAACTATACGGTGCGTTTAGAAAGCAGGGGGAAAGCGTTACTATAGCTGTGCCTTGCGGCAGTGATATGGCGCAGGTTAAAGAAATTTTAGCTGAAAGCTTGGGCGCGTTGGTGCAAGATTCTGTTTTGGCTAATGATGATAAAATTCTGCCGAATAGCTATATTTTCGAGCAAGATGCGGTAATTTCCATCCTCCCTCCTGTTTGTGGGGGGTAGTGGATGAGTGAGGAAATTAAAATTGGTGAGTTTGTTCGAAGTTATATTCCAAAAATAATTGAATATTGTGAGAAAAATCCTAAAGAATTTATACGTTTGCAAGACGAAGGGTATTCTAAAAATACTTTTAATATTGACTATCCATTTTTTGCAAAAACATCTAGTGCAAAGCGATACTGGAAAAATAACTATGAGTCTTTGGGGAGTGGTATAAAAATTACTAATCATTGGTTTAAAAGTAATCAGGCTAACTTTGAAGAGTATTTAATTAATAAAAAATTAGCGACTAAAGATGAGATTGAAAACATATTGCATAGTGACTTGGTTATGTATGAATATGAGAGTATAAAATCTTCATATTGTGGTGGACATGCTATAGGAAGAGCCCAAAATGCACTAATAAGAAATATATTAAGTAATTTAGGCACTAAGCCAGTGAATATAAAATCTTGGGAAGAAACTCAAGAATATTTTGGTAGTAAATGTGCTTATTGTGGATCTTCTGGTGATTTAGAGATAGAGCATGCTATCCCTATTAATAAAGCTAAATTAGGTGAGCATCATATAGGAAATATTATTCCTAGCTGCAAAGAATGTAACAGTAAAAAAGGAGCTAAAACCTACATAGAATATCTTGGATCGGATAATGATCGAATTGAGTTTATCAAGAAATATATGGCTGATAAAAAGTATGTTCCAATAGGGGATAATAAGGAAATTACAGAAATATTGGATCAAGCTTATGAAGATGTAGGGTTGGTTGCAGATAAATACATTAAAGAAATAAACGAATATTTGAGTGGCAATAATGAAACCTAATATACATGCCGAGATATCTACCGAGCCATTAGATATACAAAATGCTTGTGATTTTGTTATGGACGCGGCGCATGGGGCGATTGATACATTTATTGGCGTGGTGCGTAATCATCATGAGGGCAATATTGTTCAAGGCATGACATATGATGTTCATGACGCGCTGGCGGTTGCAGTTTTCAAAGATAT